>JASFNS010000067.1:0-8257 GCA_050116915.1 Thiogranum sp.
GTGGCGGGCTGGGTGTCAACGCGCCTGGCTGCACGTATCGTTCAGCCCATCATGGGTTTGACGGAATATACGCGCCGTTATCGCAAGGGTGAACAGAGCAAGCCGGTAGGCGCGCCGGCGACGCTGTCGGAGGTCGGTGAGCTTACCCAGGCCTATACCGATATGATCGAGGCGCTGGAGCGTTCGCGGGAGCAGGTCGTGCGCGCGGGGAAGCTTGCGGTGGTCGGCGAAATGGCGGCGGTGATGGCCCACGAGGTGCGAACGCCCCTGGGTATTCTGCGTTCGTCCGCGCAGTTGCTGGAGCGCCAGCCCAAACTGGGTGAGAAGGAGCGCGAGCTGACGGGCTTTATTATCAGCGAAACCGACCGCCTCAATCGTCTGGTAAGCACGCTGCTGGAGTGCGCCAGTCCGCGCGCCCCGGACTTCAAGCCGCATGACATCCATGTTATCGCCGAACACGTACTGGACCTGCTGGCGTCGCGGGCGCAAAGCCGGGGCATACGACTGCAACGGGATTTCCAGGCGCAACCCGCCATTCTGGTTTGCGACCGCGAACAAATGGTGCAGGTTTTCCTTAACCTGGTGATCAATGCGCTTCAGGTTACAGGCGCGGGCGGCTGTATCGTGATTGCCACGCGTACCGAGGGCGAAGCGATGGTGTTGCGCGTGTGCGACGACGGCCCCGGCGTTCCCGCCGAACTGCGGCAGCGCGTTTTTGATCCGTTTTTCACCCGACGCGAAGGCGGCATCGGTCTCGGCCTGACCATTGTGCAGCAGATCGTGCAGGGACACCATGGTGAAATCCGGGTCGCGGAAAGCGAGTCGGGCGGGGCCTGTTTTGATATCCGCTTCAACGGCTACGACGAGGGTGGAGAGCCTTGATGGAAACACACAGAATTCTGGTGGTCGACGATGAAGTGAAAATGCGCCGGGTGCTGGAGATGTCTCTCCGGAACATGGGCTACGAGGTAAGCCAGGCCGCCGACGGGGCCGAGGCGATGGCCTGCTTCGACGAGGCGCCCTTTGACCTGGTCATGACCGACCTCAATATGCCGCGCATGGACGGCATGCAGTTGTTGAGAAGTCTGCGTGAACGGGGTGAAGAGGTGCCGGTGATCGTGTTGACCGCCTTCGGCAGCATCGAAACGGCGGTAGAGGCCATGAAACTGGGTGCGGCCGACTACATTATCCGCCCCTTCGAGATGGACACGGTGGAGCTGGCGGTGACGCGCGCCCTGGCGATGGGCACGATGCAGCGCGAGAATCGTTTCCTGCGCGATGAGGTCAAGCGTGGCTGGGGCGAGTTTATCGGCGGTAGCGCGAAAATGCGCGCGCTCTATGACCTCATCCGGCAGGTGGCGCCCGCGCGCAGCAGTGTGCTGATCGCCGGCGAAACCGGCACCGGCAAGGAACTGGTGGCGAGGGCCATCCACCAGGCCTCGGGACGCGACGGTTTGTTCGTGCCAATCAATTGCGCCGCCATCCCCGCCGATCTGCTGGAAAGCGAGCTGTTCGGCCATCAGAAAGGCGCCTTCACCGGCGCCCACCGCGACCGCATGGGCAAATTCGAGCTGTCCAGCGGCGGCACCATTTTTCTCGATGAAATCACGGAGATGCCGTTGACCCTGCAGGCCAAGCTGCTGCGGGTGTTGCAGGAGGGGGCGGTGGAGCGCCTGGGCGCGCAGCGCGTGGTCAAGGTCGACCTGCGCATCGTCGCGGCGACCAACCGCGATCCCCAGCAGGTCGTGGATGAGGGGGCGATGCGCCAGGATCTTTTTTTCCGCCTGAACGTGGTGCGCATCGACGTGCCGCCGCTGCGCGAGCGGCGCGAGGACATTGTGTTGCTCGCGGAGCACTTTCTGCGCAAATACAGTACCGAGCTGGGTCGCCCGGTACCGCATCTGAGTGAGGCGGTGACGCAAAGCCTGCTCGCCTATGCATGGCCGGGCAACGTTCGCGAACTGGAGAATCTCATGGAGCGCGCCGCGGTGCTGTGCCGCGGCAAGAGCGTCGAACCGCAGTCGTTGCCCGCGGATATGAGCGCCCCGGCCGTGGGGCCATCCGCTGCGCCGGCGACCGAGGCATCCCGGGACTTCGAGTCGCTGCTGCTGGACGAGCATGTTGCGGCGCTGGAACGGCGCCTGATAGCGGCAGCGTTGGAACGCAGCGGCGATAATAAATCGGCCGCTTCGCGCCTGCTCGGCGTCAGCGAGCGCACCCTCTGGTACAAGCTGAAAAAGTACAGTCTCCAGGCCTCCGGCTGAACTGCCCGGATAAGCCGGTGGTGAGCGTTTTGTGCGTCGCGGCCCGGACCAGAGACAGTGCAGGGACATGCCGGGATGTCGCGCCGGCGCCTGCCGGCCTGGTGGTGGCCACCTGCTTGCGCGGGGGCGGTATCCTCGGTCGCAAGGCATTCGTCCGGGGACGCACGGGCGTCCCCACCTGAAAGCGCGCCGCCGGCGCGGTTTTCCGGTTGAGTCGCGCGAAACAGGTCGGTTATGCTCGACACTATGTTCAGGCGCTCGCGGCGCACGGCAAGTGCGGCAGCCGTCCCCGCAGGCTCGCAATTTCTCACTTCCAGGCAAAGGTAAACAGATGGCAGGACAACCCGAGATCACCAACATGGCCCTGTTCTGCGACTTCGAGAACATCGCGCTCGGCGTGCGCGACGCCAAGTATTCCCAGTTCGATATCAACAAGGTGCTGGAGCGTTTGCTGCTCAAGGGCAGCATTGTGGTCAAGAAAGCCTACTGCGACTGGGAGCGCTACAAGGACTTCAAGGCGCCGATGCACGAAGCCGCGTTCGAACTGATCGATATTCCCCATGTGCGCCAGTCCGGCAAGAATTCCGCGGATATCCGCATGGTTGTCGACGCCCTTGATCTCTGCTACACCAAAGCTCATGTCGATACTTTTGTCGTCATCAGCGGTGATTCGGATTTCTCGCCGCTGGTGTCCAAGCTGCGGGAGAACAACAAGCACGTGATAGGCATTGGCGTGAAGGCCGCGACCTCGGATCTGCTCGCGGCCAATTGCGACGAGTTCATTTTTTATGACGACCTGGTGCGCGAACAGGAAGCCAAGAAAAAGCGCGCCGCAAGCAGGGGCACCAGGAAGTCGTCCGGCGGCACGGCCAAAAAGACGGCGAACAAGACCGAGGACGAACGGCGCCAGGAAGCGCTCGACTTCATGGTGGAGACCATCGAGGCGCTCATCGCCGAACGCGGCGGGGAAGAGAAATTGTGGGGGTCGATGGTCAAGCAGACCATGAAACGGCGCCAGCCGGGATTTACAGAGTCGTCCTATGGCTACCGTTCGTTCAAGGAGATGGTAGACGACGCCCAGAAGCGCAAACTGCTGGTGGCTGTGCGCGACGAGAAGGTCGGGCAGTACAGCCTGCGCCTGACGGGATCCGATGAGTGATAACGGCCGGCTCGGCTGCAGAATTGTCTTGATGGTGCTCGCCTTCGCGGACGGCGGGCCAACTGTCCGGTTGTCACCGGACCTGGAGGTGTGGAATGGGTTGGCACAAGAGTAGCGCGAACGAAACCTATACCGACGAAGAAGCTGCGGCCAGGCTAAAGGAAGAACTGCCGCTCTGGTACCTGGAGGATGGATGGCTTTGCCGCAAGTACAAAACCGGTGGCTGGAAGGCCAGCCTGATGGTGACCAACGCTATCGGCCATCTGGCCGAGGCCGCCTTTCACCACCCCGACCTGGCGGTCGCCTATCCCTCGGTTGGCGTAAAACTGCAAACTCATGAGGCCGGGGGGATTACTGATAAAGACTTCGCCCTGGCAGCCAGGATCGAGCAATTCATCCAATGGCAACCCGGTAACGAGGAAGGGCCGCTGGCGGGTACGCCCGACGATCCGCGTTTCCAGTACATCAAGTACGACTTTCCTGGCAGTTGATCGGCTGTAGCTTTTTGCGCTCAGGTGTCCGGTCCTCCAGCTAACCATGGGGCTGCGGGCGAAAGTATCCAGGGAAGCCACACTGTGGCGAGTGCGCGGTTTATGCACTGTGTGCATGGCCGGATAAACCGCAGTACCCGAGATCAGCGCAATGATACCCATTCAGGACCTCTTGAGCAGGATACGTTGGGACAGGGAGTTCGCCAAAGGTGAATTCTCGATCGGCTACTATGACCGCGTCCGGAAGGAAATTATCACGGTGCCGCTCAAAGCCGTCGATTTCGGGGAGAGAAATCACTACTTTGCCTTCCAGGTCTTTGATCAACAAGGGGAGGGGCATGCCGTTCCCTTTCATCGCATAAGGGAGGTCCGCAAGGACGGAAAGCTGATCTGGCAGCGGCCGCCTGGAGGCTAGCTATCCTCGGCAGCGTATATGGTGTTAAATGCTAAAAGTGGGGGTTGGACATGCGTAGCACGCCAGGTGGTTCGCTCCGGGAGACGCGGTGTGCCGCTTCCATCGAACCCGAGCAGGATGCGTCTTGCCGGGGTCAATAGAAAACATTGCACCAGCAGAGCGGGACCGGCTTCGTGGTGCAGGACCCGTACATCGCGATATTGTGCAGGAGTTTCTCATGAGCGAAAGCGCTGCAACTATTAGGGTTGAATGCTACGCCGGTTATCGCGGCGAAGAGGCTCCAAAATGTTTCTTTCTCGGAGAGCGAGGAATAGGGGTCGAGGAAGTGCTGGATCGCTGGCTTGATCCGGAGTATCGCTATTTCAAGGTGCGCGGGGATGACGGCGGCGTCTATATCCTGCGCCACGATATGTCCACGGCGGTCTGGGAAATGATTCTCTACGACAGCGGTACCCGCGAAGAGACCCGTCTGTCTTCCACCTGATCCATGTTGCACCAGGCGCAGTCGGGACATCGGTTGGGTCGTGCAGGATGGATGACCACGCCTGCATAGCCTTTCTGCAGTGGGCGCTGCCGAAGTTGCACATGCGCTGGGCGGGATTTCGCAAAGTCCGCCAGCAGGTGTGTAAACGCATTGGCAGGCGATTGCGGACTCTGCAGATTACAGATATTGCGGCTTACCGGGCGTATTTGGAGCGCCACCGCGAGGAATGGAAAATCCTTGACGGAATGTGTCGCGTAACCGTCTCCCGCTTTTTCCGTGACCGGGGCGTATTCTCCTGCCTGCAGTCGCTTGTTCTCCCGGAACTGGTCCACCGAATGGACGAAAGCGGACAAACAATGCTCCGCATCTGGAGCGCCGGCTGCGCCGCGGGTGAGGAAGCCTACAGCCTGACTATCCTCTGGCAACTCGGTGTAACGCACCAAATGCCGGCTGCGCGATCCGCGATCGAGATTATTGCCACTGACAGTGACGAGCGGTTGCTGGAGCGTGCCGCAGGCGCCTGCTATGCCTATAGCAGTATCAAGGCGACGCCGGAAGACTGGCGACGGCAAGCCTTTGTTGAAAACGATGATGAATATTGCCTGCGTCCACGGTTCCGGCAAGGGGTGACGTTTATATGTCAGGATGTGCGGCAGGAAACGCCCGCCGGCATCTTTGATCTCGTACTGTGCCGGAATCTGGTATTTACCTATTTCGATGATGCAGTGCAAAGACAGATACTGGCGCGTCTCGAACGCGCCCTGTGCCCGGAAGGTCTATTGATAGTCGGCATTCACGAATCCCTTCCGAAAGGCTGTGAAGGGTTCACTGGCTGGCGACCACGACTCGGAATCTACCGGCGACAGTCAAAGCATGATAGAGATTGATTGTTCCCATGGCGAAGGAGGAGGACAGCTGGCGCGCACGGCGGTTGCGGCGGCGGCGCTGATGCATGTGCCGGTACGCCTTGTCCACATACGCGCCAGGCGGTCGAAGCCGGGCCTTGCTGCCCAGCACCTCGCGGCAGTGCGTGCGGTGGCCGAGTTGTGCGGCGCGAGCGTGGCGGATGCAGGCCCGGGTGCGACAGAGCTTGAGTTTTACCCCGGCGCCTTGCGAGCGGGGCGTTACACCTGGGATATCGGTACCGCCGGCAGCATTACGCTGGTATTGCAGGCTGTACTGCCGTTGGCAATCCTCGGAGGCGGGGCGGTACAGATGCGGATCACGGGCGGCACGGATGTGCGCGCTGCTCCGCCGCTGGATTACTTCTTCCAGGTATTCCTGCCATTGCTCGCGCGCATGGGTGTGAATGTAGGCGCCAGGGTGCTGCGCCGCGGCTACTATCCCCGTGGCGGCGGCGTCGTGGAGATCGACGTGGCTCCCGGCCAGGTATTGCGCCCCCTACGTCTCGATGCACCCGGTGCACTGCAGGGGATAACCGCATATGCCCACCTGGCCGGCTTGCCCCGGCACATTCTTGACCGCATGTGCAGTTCTGCCCGGCAGTCTTTGGATGAGGCGAATTTGCAGGTAAATGCGCAACTATTGGCGCATCCTCAGGCCATAGGTCAGGGTGGCGGTTTGACGCTGGTGGCGCGGATGGAGCACACCCTGCTGGGTGCGGCCGTCACGGCAGAACGGGGGATTCCTGCCGAGCGGCTGGGCACCCAGGCGGGTCAGGCACTGCATCGGGAGCTGAGCGGGGGCGCAACGCTCGACGTCCACGCCGCGGATCAGCTGTTGATTTATATGGCGCTGGCCGGTGGCACCTCGGCGTTTCGCGTGTGCGCCCTGAGTTCGCACGCCCGCACAACGCTCTGGTTGCTAAAGCGGCTATTGCCGATCGATTATAGCGAGACCCGGCACGGGGAACTTGTCGGGGTGGAAGTGCATTCCAGGTAAAAGGGGCGCGGGCGTACTGACCGCAATCTAGCGTATCCCGCCGGCAAGATCGACAGCAGTGCCGATGTATTTGCAGGGAGTCGAAGTGGCAGGTGTGCGCCGCTTTGAAAAATGTCAAAGAACTGCCGGGCCGCACTCGGGTGTCCATGGCAGCCTAGTAGCGTGCTGCTATACTTGCTCGCGAGGGCTCGATGACTTCCTCAAGTGGGAGCCACGCGATGATGACAGACATGCGCAATCAGAATACTTCGCCGCCTGTGCCTGATGCCGAGCGGCTGTTCGTTGTCAGGGATTGTGCCTTGATCGCCATCGCCACCGGGCGTCGCGCGCTCACGCTCACCGAGTTGCGCGACAGTCTGGAGCGGGTCAGCGCGGACAGCATCTATTTTCACTTCTGGGGCGGGCTCCTGCAGCCGCGTTTCGAGGAACGCGAGTACAACAACGATTTCGCCGCATGGGCGCGACACGGTTTGCATGATGGCATTCTGGCCGAGCGCCTGGCCATGCTCGATCCGACCCAGTTCGATGATATTGAAGAGCTGCGCCAGGCACTGCTCGAGGTCATCGATACCCGCCTGGACGAGAGCGAATACCTGCCGTGGCTGCGTGCTACGCAGCGCTTCGAGTTCATCCGTTCCCAGATCGTGGTCTTCGACACCAGCCGCCGCCTGCGGCAACCCGCAGAACTGGCGCCGCTCATCGGGGAGTGCTCGACGAGCAGCGTGTTCTATCATTTTATCGATGCACGTCGCCGCCAGCCGGACCATCGGGACGACTTTCAGGCCTGGCTGGCGGGATTCGACGGGGAGTATCGCGAGCAGTGTGATCAGCTGGCCGGCGTGGATCCCTATTTTGGCAGTCTGAGTGAACTGCGCCAGCGGCTCGCGGACATATTCCAGGGTATCTCCACCGGAGCAACCGCATGACGCTTCTGGATGGCTACTCCCAGCACACCGGTGCCGATGTCATCAGGCATCTGCGTCAGCTGGCAGAACCGCTGCAGGGCTTGAAGGTGGTGCACGTCAACTCGACCCGCGTCGGCGGCGGGGTGGCCGAGATCCTGCAAAAGCTGGTGCCGCTCACCCGCGAACTGGGTGTGGACGCGAGCTGGGAGGTCATCAGTGGCGGCGAGGAGTTTTTCGTGTGCACCAAGCACATGCACAACGCGCTGCAGGGCAACCGTGTTGATATTCCGCAAGTGCTGCTGGACGCCTATGAGGATACCAATGCCCGCAATGCCGAGCAGCTGCGTCCGGTGCTGGAGGAGGCGGATGTGGTGTTCATCCACGACCCGCAGCCCGCGCCGTTGCTGGCATTGTGTCCCGCCAGGCGTGGCAAGTGGATCTGGCGTTGCCACATCGATGCCAGTCATCCCCACCGGCCGGTGTGGAAATATCTGCGTCGGCATTTGACCGGCTACGACGCGAGTATCTTTTCGCTGCCTGATTTCGCCCAGCCATTGCCGCATCCCGAGTACATCATTCCGCCCAGCATCGATCCGCTGAGCGAGAAGAACACCGAGCTCGAAGCCGACGAAGTCGA
>JASFNS010000068.1:0-8133 GCA_050116915.1 Thiogranum sp.
AACACCAGCGTCTGTCAACCGGGCCGGACCCGGCATTTGCGACGCCCTCCCCCACGGGTTACGCAAAGCAACTACTGCTTCAGCCGGTAACCCGTCTTGAACATCCACCACACCACAATCATACAGGTGGTTAAAAATACCAGCACGATAGCGAGGCTCAGGCCCACGCTGACATCGGAGACCTCGAAAAAGCTCCAGCGGAACCCACTGATCAGGTAGACCACCGGGTTGAACAAGGTCACCGTCTGCCAGGCGGGCGGCAGCATGCTTACCGAGTAGAAACTCCCGCCGAGGAACACCAGCGGCGTGATCACCAGCAGCGGGATAAGCTGCAGTTTTTCAAAATCGTCCGCCCACAAGCCGATAATGAAACCGAACAGGCTGAAGGACACACACGTCAGTACCAGAAAGGCTGTCATCCACACCGGGTGGGCGATGTCCAGGGGTACAAAAAATCCCGCGGTTGCAAGTATGATGAGGCCGATGATCAGCGACTTGGTGGCTGCGGCGCCCACGTACCCCAGCAGGATCTCGAAAAACGACACCGGCGCCGACATGACTTCATAGATGGTGCCGGTGAACTTGGGAAAGAAGATTCCGAACGCCGCGTTGGAAATGCTCTGGGTCAGCAACGCCAGCATCATCAGCCCCGGCACGATGAACGAGCCGTACGAGACGCCTTCGACCTGGTCGATGCGCCCGCCGATTGCCGAACCGAAGACCACAAAGTACAACGACGTGGATATGACCGGCGACGCGAAACTCTGCAACAGGGTTTCCCAGGCGCGCAGCATTTCGTACTTGTATATGACCCTGACGGCACACGTGTTGATCATTTGCCTTTCACCAGGTTGACGAAGATATCTTCCAGCGAGCTCTGGGTGGTCTTGAAATCTTTCAGCAGCAGACCGGCTCCGCCGATCGCCTTGAGCAGGTCCGGGATACCGGTGCGCTGTTTGCGCGGATCGTAGGTATAGGTAAGCCGGCAACCGTCCTCCGACAGGGCCAGCGACCAGGCTGCCAGCGCCTCGGGCACCCCGCTGACTGGTTCTTCCAGCTCGACTATCATCTCCTTTTTTCCCAGCTTGTGCATGAGCGCCTGCTTGTCGTCCACCAGTATCAGTCTGCCCTGGTCGATAATGCCCACGCGATCGGCGATCTCCTCGGCCTCTTCGATATAGTGGGTGGTCAGGATGATGGTGACACCGGACTCGCGCAGGCGTCGCACCAGCATCCACATTTCCTTGCGCAGCTCAACGTCGACGCCCGCGGTGGGCTCATCCAGAAACAGCACCGACGGCTGGTGCGACAAGGCCTTGCCGATCAGCACCCGGCGTTTCATGCCGCCCGAGAGCGCCATGATCTCGCTGTCTTTCTTGGCCCACAACGAAAGGTCCTTGAGCACCTGTTCCAGATAGGCCGGGTCGGGCTTCTTGCCGAACAAGCCGCGGCTGAAACTCAAGGTGTTCCATACCGTGTCGAAGTGGCCCAACGTGAGTTCCTGTGGCACCAGGCCGATCAGGCTGCGCGTGATGCGGTAGTCGCTGACGATATCATGGCCGCCGACCGTCACCGAGCCTTCGCTGGCGGTGACAAGGCCGCAAATAATCGAGATAAGCGTGGTCTTGCCGGCGCCGTTGGGGCCCAGCAGCGCCAGGATCTCGCCCTGTGCTATGTCGAGACTCACGTCTTTCAGCGCATGGTAGCCATTGGTATAGATCTTGGACAGGCTGGAGACGGAAACTATGGGTGACATGGCCGGGTGTTGGTTGTGAATTCAGTACGTCGCCGGGAGGAAGGGATACTAACACCAACGAGGGCGCCGACAGAAGACGGTCCCCGCTTCGGGCAAGGTGCTGGTAGTGATCCGGGTGCAAACAGGGAGATAAGCAAGACGGGTTGGCTTCAGCCCCCGCAACCGGCACAGCCCTGGTCGGCCCGCCCGCGACCGACCGCCGGCACCCTAGTCTCCCGTTTTGTGCTCGCCACCGGACGGTCGGGCGGAAGGCACTTTCTTGTCCAGCACAAACAGGCCCATATCCCTCTCGAGCTCATGCATTCGCTGCATGAACTTCACCGCCCACAATACCGTGGCATCCAGCTCCTGCTGTTCGGCCGAGGCTTCCACCTTGTTGAGGTAGTCGGAGAGCTCGGCATAGGCCTGCCTGTGCGCCCGGGAGTCCTTGTGCATCTTGAAACATTTTGCAAAGGTTTTACGCCAGTACCTGATCCATTCGCTCAATTCGCCCATCGCGCATCGCCCGTGTCCGCCCTGCACGAAGCATACAGCTTATTTCGCGACAGATTAAGCGGCCCCAGGTCAAAGCCCCAGGGCAGGTCGCTCTGCCTGCGCGCTGAGTGCGTCCACCGCGCGGGCCGTTTCTATGGCCTTGACCAGTTGCGTATGCTCTGCCTCGGCCATGCCGCTGTTGAGGTAGTTTTCGGCAGCCTGCAGGACTTTGACCAGGAATCCGCTCTGGTAATTGAGGTTCAGCAGTGCTTTGGCCAGGTGATGCGGGTCCTGGCCCTGTTCGCGCATCCGTTGGGCCTCGTCCAGGGCCTGCCCAAGTTCCTGTTTGGTCGGTTTTCCCATCGCCGTTCCCCTTTTTCCTGTGAATACACCTTTTTCGGTTGGCAGGAGTGCCGACTTGAGACCGACAAGAGCCAGTCTCACCCGGACCGGCAGCACGCCGATTGCCTGCCCGGCGTCGGCGAAAACGTGAACCCGATCACACTACGCCGGGTTCAACGTATGCCCAACAACGCGGCGGCCGATAACAGAGTTCCAGTAAGCCGCCCGTTCATGACCGGGCATTCAACCGGAGAGCCGATATGTTCAATACGTTCAGCAGGACACTCTTTGTTCTCGCCGTTTTCTCGACAGCGCCTGCGTACGCCGTCGACAGCGACGCCGTGATCGGCGGCGCCATCGGCGGTGGCCTCGGTGCCGCTGTCGGTTCCGAGGTCGGCGGCAGGGAGGGCGCGATTGCCGGCAGTGCGATCGGTGCAGCCATCGGAACCGCAGTAGCCGCCGACGACCGCGACTCGCATGAGGGTGCGATACAGGTCGAGACACACAGCGACTACTCGCGCCCGGCCGGGCCGCCACCGCACGCTTACCGCACGCCACCCGGGCATGCCAAGCACAACAGACAACACAAATGGAAATAGGACGGGCCGATACGGCCTGAATCAATACACTTTGACGCGGCCCCGCAGGTGCCGGCACCTGCGGGGTACTAGTTCTGCCATACCGCACAGCCCTGGCCACGCAGCCATTCGGCGAGGGCCGCCTCCCTTGCTTCGTCCGTGAGGCCGCTACCGTCAAACCCATCCATCAGTTCGAGCGCCAGTTCGACGCCATAGCGCCTCGGGTATTTACTGCTCCGGTAACCGCTCTTGTGTTGTTCGTAACGATCGCCGGGGTCATGGATGGTCAAACCGACATACACACACGGCATGCCTTCCACGTATGCGGGGTTGGCTGCACGGAAGTCTGCCTGCTCAAGCACATCCGGGTGCAGTGTTATGACGTAGAGGTTGCGGCCCCGCTTCTTGCGCGCGGCCCGTTTGGCCTTCCGCTTCCAGCCGGCAATGCGCGCATCGCGGCGCAGATCGGCGCCATGCAAATCATCGGGATCACGCCCCATAACGATCATGATACAGGATATCGCCGCGGCACGACTGCCGCCGGCCGACGCCTGCCGCTGACCCGAACAGACTGCGCAAAGCCGGTTGTCCCGGGAACCGACTGCCCCTCGACAGCGCACGGCCAAGCCACTACGCTGCCCGCGGGCAACGGCTGACGCGCCGGCCTGGTGTTAGCAGGGCTGAAAGGATTTCCCCCCGCACAACGCTCAGCTACAATCACCGGTGTCGAATACCGCGGTCGACAAAACCCAACGAACGGATTGTTTTACCCCATGAGCCAGAAACATCAGCGCATACTGCAGGCCATTCTCCAGGAGCCGGTGAGCGGCAATATTCACTGGCGCGAGGTGGAGGCGCTGTTGCATCACCTGGGTGCTGTGGTCGAACCGGGCCACGGTGCACGCATGCATGTCGAACTCAACGGCGTCCACGGTACCCTGCATCGCCCCCACCATAGCGGCGTCTGCGAAAAGCACGATATCCGCCATATACGCGAATACCTTATCGAGGCCGGCATAAAACCCTGAAGCTGTTCAGGCCACGTTATCGTCGCTCGGTCGCGGCGAGTGCTCTCGAAGGTATTCGCCGAAACTCCGGCAGGCATCAACGGAGGTGAACATTCCCACCAGTTTTCCGGCCTTGGTGACTATCGCGGAACCGATGTGACGTTCCGCCATGGTCAGCAGCACGTTGTCCAGCGGCTCATCCACACTTACGACATAGGGATCCGCAATGTACAGGTCTTTGACATTCAGGACGCCGGCGTCGCCTGATTTCGAGCGCACATGCATGGCTGACGTCATGTCCCTGTCTGTGATCACACCCACGACGTTGTGATTGTCGGTCACCGGCAGGTGGCGCACATTGTGGTGTCCCATCAGCTGACTCGCCTCGTCGAACGAAGCACCCAGATCAACCGAGTACGGGAAGGGTGTCATGGCTGTCTTGAGCGTCGGCAGTTTACGCATGAATCGAAGTCCTCCGGGTTGCTTGGGGTTATTGCCGCGACCGCAGAAAACCAGTTTAACCCGGGGGCATCCGGCGTGCTAATCCGGCTTTTCAACCTCCCTGCAGGGGTTTTGAACATGTGAAATCCGCCTGCTTTGGTCTATGCTTAACGGGTCGTTTGTACTGCGGTTAAACTTATGAATAAACTCAAACAGTGTGCCAGTGATCGTTTTTGCCGGGTTCGATCCTTCGTACAGATCGCCGGCGTGATACTGGTCCTGGCAATTGTCCTGATCATCCTCTGGCAGCGCGGCGTCATCTCGTTCTAGCCGCCGAAATCCGCCGGTCCTTGTGGCCAGCTGGCGGACGCCGTTGAATTTCCTCATTGCTGTAAACTGGATGAGTCCCACGGCCGGTGCTGTCGATCCCACCGGCCCGGCACTCCGACCGGGCGGGTGGCAACGCAGCTGCTATTGTCAATAACTTAACGGGCGACTGGAATGCCCGGCCGCAGTTTGACCGCATTTGATTGCAAGCAGGTTCAATGATCCAGCGGATCGCCTCCCGTTTACTCTCGCCGGATGTACCAAAGCTGGTTTTCACGATTCTGGCCGTCGCAGCTGTCTACTATGCTGCGGCACGAATCGGGCTGCTACTCGCCTTCGAGCAGACCAATGCCTCGCCCGTATGGCCGCCCGCGGGAATCGCCGTTGCCCTGGTCGCGCTGCTGGGGCAGCACATCTGGCCAGGCATATTTCTGGGCGCCCTTCTCGCCAACTACGTGGTATTTGTCGAAAGCGCCTCCACGGCGCCGAGTTCGACGGTACCGGAATCGGCCTGGCCAGTGTGGCGCGCATCATCAGGCGCCACGGCGGGAACTACTGGGCGACAGGCGAAGTCGGTAAAGGTGCCTGTTTCTACTTTACCGTCAGCGATGATGGGGACAGCTGGCAAACAGCCACCGCAACGCGGCCACCCGCTGGTGGGTCGAAAGAGGTTTCCCGGCTATTTGCCGCCGCCTCCAAGCAGCAAAAGCATCTGCAAGGTTAATACCTCCTCGAGCTCCGGCTTGCTGCATTTGTCCAGGTTCTTGACCGGATTACAGCCTTCCGAGCGTTTTTTCCGTTTCATCGCCATCACGATCTTTTTGCTCTTGTCGACCGCATAGGCCACAGCGGCGGCAACTTCCTCATCGCTGAGCAGGAAGAAACCACCCTTGGGCGGCATCCCGCGGTGCCCGTTAATCGCATGCTGGATGAGCGTATCCAGATCCTGCTTCAGCCGCGGTTCCCAGTCCGCGGCATTACCGAGAACGGGTGCGTGATAAACACCTTTGCCATGACAGGCGAGACAGGTGTTGGTAAACACGGCCTCGCCCAGCTGCAGATCGTAAGCCGGCGCCGCAGGTTCGTCGGGCGAAACTTGCGATCTGTCCACGCGAGCGGCTGTCGACGGTGCTTTGTTGGACGGCGTGCCCTCACCGGGCTGCGCGGATCCAGGGTCACCGCCAGGGGCTGCGGCCTGTAAGGCGCTGGCGCGGTCGCCGCAGCCAGCCAGCGGCAGTGCCAATGCAATAATTATCAATACGCCTTTCATCCAGAGGTACTCGCTATGCAGACAGGTTGCCTTTATGAGGATTGGCGGGCCCAATGGTAGCACAGGCGGCGATACTGACGGGGTCCTGCGCCGAACGCCGGCGTTCACTCGGGCAGCCGCCGGGACCCGGGTACCGTATGGCGAACCGTATCCTCGTCGGGCACGCCCGACAGCTCGGCCTTCGGACTCGCGCAAGTTTCCGGGGGTTGGCCGGCCAATCTCTCCGTTGCAAAATACCAACGCGCGTTCATCCGGGCCAGGCGAAAATATTTTCGGTATTTCCACTTGGCTTATAGGCATACAGGCATTCGCCACACCAATATGTTGTATTATCGCACGCAACTGTTGTCTTTTTAGTACAATATGTTGTGTTTCTGGTTTTTCTTTCTATTTCCTTGACTTATAGTACATATATACACTATTTTTTAATTTCTACGAAGAGCCATCGAAACGCTCTTGGAATGGCACCCGGCAACTGGTGACCAGATAGAACCAGATATCTGTCGAAGGAGACAATCGATGCCACAGTCAGCGGGACTGGTCATGCACATTCACAACCGACTTAACGCCAACACACGGCGCGATGTCGAAGCGTCCATCATGCACCGTCCGGGCATCACCTCTGTCCAGTTCAGTGACAAGCGGCCGCACTTTGTGGTGATCGAATACGATCCCCAGCAGATCAACAGTTTTGAAATCATGCACGAGGTGAACGGCAGCTATTTGCACGCCGCGAGAGTGAGCTAGACAGCCTCTCCGACAATCAACAACCAGCGCGTCACGCCTCAGCCACCTTCCGGGTGGCTATTTTCTTGTTCGCCCCCGAAGCGATGTTCAAAAAACCGCCTGCGCACCTATAATCGCCGTTTTCGCTGCACCGGCGTATGACGACTGTATATTCCAAAGACCCCCAGGTCGACCGCACGTTGCACCACTCGGTGCGCGATGCGGTGGCGTATTCAGTCATGTCCGGTGGCGGCGAGACCTATTTTTCAGCGTTCGCACTGTTCCTGAAGGCGAGCGCATCGCAGGTCGGCCTGCTCGCCACCCTGCCGGCGCTGCTGGGCTCGCTGGCGCAGTTGCTGGCAGTCTGGCTCGGCGCCAGGCTGCCGCGCCGCCTGCCCGTCATCCTCGCCGGCGCTTCACTGCAGGCCGTGGTGTTGCTACCCCTGGTCATTCTGCCGCTGAGCTGGCCCCACCATGCCGTGCCTGTCCTCATAGGCTGCGTCACGCTTTACTACGCGGGTGGCAATCTCGCCACGCCGTTGTGGATCAGTCTGATGGGTGATCTGGTGCCGGAACGTAAACGCGGCCGCTATTTCGGCAGCCGCACCCGCCTGGCCACGATAACGGCGTTTGTATCGCTGGCGGTCGCCGGCCTGATACTGGATCGGTTCGACGCCGCCGGCTGGACTGTTTTCGGCTTCCTCAGCATATTCCTCTGGCATCGGCGGTTGCCCGGGGAGTCTCGGTCTATCAGCTTTTCCGCATGCACGAACCAGTGCCGGCCAACAGCGGCGAGGCAGCGCCCGCGCAACGCATCTCCTGGCGAGACTGCTGCGCCAGTCGCACGCCTGGCGCTTCACCCTGTTCCTGGCAGCCATGCAGGGCGGCGTAGCGGTCGCAGCACCTTTCTTCTCGGTATACATGCTGCGCGATCTGCAGTTCACCTACCTGCAGTTCATGGCCAACACCGCTATGGCGGTGCTGGTGCAGTTTCTCACGCTGAACACCTGGGGACGCATCAGCGACGTCTTCGGTAACCGCCTCATCCTGGTCACCGCAGGCAGCGTGATTCCGGCCCTGCCGCTGCTGTGGCTGGTATCCGCTAACTTCTGGTACCTGCTCGGTGTCCAGGTCGTGTCGGGTTTCGCCTGGGCGGGCTTCAGTCTCAGCGCGGGAAACTTCCTTTACGACCTGGTTCCCGCGCATCGCCGC
>JASFNS010000069.1:0-7974 GCA_050116915.1 Thiogranum sp.
CACCGAGGAGTCGACCTGCGCCAGCAGCGTGGTGGGTACCTGGATGAAGTCGACGCCCCGCTGGTAGCTGGCCGCCGCAAAGCCGGTCATGTCGCCGACCACGCCGCCGCCGACGGCAACCAGGCAACAGTTCCGATTGAACCGGTGCTCCAGCAGGGCGTCGAAGATCCGGTTGAGGATGTCCAGATTCTTGTATTCCTCGCCGTCGGGCAGAATCACCTGCGCGATCTGGTAGCCGGTTAATGCCGCCTTGACAGTGTCGAGATAAAGCGGCGCTACGGTTTCATTGCTGACCAGCATGACCTGGCGACCGCGGATGTGGGGCCGGTAGAGGTCCGGCTGTTCGAGCAGCTGTGGGCCGATATGAATCGGGTAGCTGCGTTCGCCAAGGTCGAGGTGCAGGGTTCGGTACATGGTGCCTAGAGTAATGGAATCCGGCGCCGGGGCCAAAATATATGTGCCATTCTAGTCCTTTATGCCTGTTCTTCAGGGCGATTCCGCGCGCCGCACGATCTCCTGGACGACATCCCGTACCCGGCAGCCGTCGGTTTCGATCACCCAGTCGGCAATTTCCCGGTAGAGCGGGTCGCGGGTCGCCATGAGCGCCTCCAGCGTCTGGCGCGGGTTCTCGGTCTGCAGCAGCGGCCGGCTGCGGTCGTGCGCCGTGCGCTGCAACTGCTGCTCCACCGACGTCTGCAGATAGATGACTTTGCCGCGCGCCGCCAGGCATTTGCGGTTTTCCGGATCGAGCACTGCGCCGCCGCCGGTAGCCAGGACGATGCCCTTGCGGGCTGTCAGCAGTTCGATCACCTGGTGTTCTCGCCTGCGGAAACCGGTTTCTCCCTCCAGCTCGAAAATCAGCGGGATATCCACGCCGGTACGGATTTCGATCTCCCGATCGCTATCGATAAATTCCAGGCCCAGGGCCCGCGCCAGCTGGCGCCCGATAGTGGATTTGCCCGCGCCCATGGGGCCGACCAAAAAAAAACTGCCCGGATGATTCATCCGGGCAGTTTTGCCAGAAAGTTGCTAAAGGTACAAGTCGGGATCAGTTCAGACTCACACCCTGCTTGATGATCTTCGGCGTCACGAAAATCAGCAATTCCTGTTTCTTGTCGGTCTTGGAATCGGTCTTGAACAGCCACCCGACCCCGGGCAGACTGCCGAAGAACGGGATGCGTTCGGTCTGTTTGCCGCGCTCCTGTTCATAGATACCGCCCAGGACCAGGGTTTCCCCGTTGTCCACCAGCACGCGGGTGCTGACATTGCGGGTGTCGATGCTCGGGACTCCGGAATACACCTGACCGACGTTGTCCTTGCTGACCTGAAGGTCCATGATGATGCGGTCGTCGGGTGTGATCTGCGGTGTCACTTTCAGCTGCAGCACAGCCTCCTTGAAGCTGACCGAAGTCGCGCCGCTGGAACTGGCCTCCTGGTACGGAATTTCCACACCCTGCTGGATGGTGGCCTCCTGCTGGTTGGAGGTGATCACCCGCGGACTGGAGACGATTTCACCCCGGTCCTCCAACTGCATGGCGCTGAGCTCCAGTTGCAGCAGGCTGCTGCCCACTTTGCCGAGCGCAATGCCCAGAGAGCCGGACGGATCGGCGACCGGCAGGTCGACCAGCAGGCCGGAGTTACCGCTGTCGGCGGGGACCTCGAAGCCCGGGGTGTAGCCGAAGTTGGTTGTGCCCGGCCGCGTACCGCCGCCGACAATGAAATCACGGCCTTTACTGGAGTTGCCCGCAAGTCCGAACTTGACGCCCAGATCCCGGGAGAAGTCATTGTTGGCAATGACAATTCTCGACTCGATCAGGACCTGGCGGACGGGTACGTCCAGCAACGCTACCAGTTTGCGGATCTCGGCCAGCTTCTCGGCGGTGTCCTGCACCAGCAGCGTGTTGGTGCGCTCGTCGATGGTGGCTTTACCGCGCTCGGACATCAGCGAGTTGTCCTTGTTCTGCAGCAGTGCGGCAAGATCGGCGGCCTTGGCGTAGTTCACCTGGATAAAGTCCGAATACAGCGGCGCCAGCTCCTCGATCTGCTTCTGCGATTCGAGTTCCAGCTTTTCGCGCGCGGCGATTTCCTCGCTGGGCGCGATCAGCATGACGTTGCCGTTCTGGCGCTTGGCCAGCCCCTTGGTCTTCAACACGATATCCAGTGCCTGGTCCCAGGGTACGTTCTGCATGCGCAGTGTCAGGTTGCCGGTGACGGTGTCACTGACGACGATGTTGGTGCCGGTGAAGTCAGCCAGCAGCTGCAGTACCGAGCGCACTTCGATGTCCTGGAAGTTCAGCGACAGCCGTTCGCCGGTGTAGCCGAATTCCTTCTTCTTGCGCTCTGCCTTTTCTTCCTTGGTGGTGGAGCGGACTTCGACAGTGAACTGGTTGTCCGTCTGGTAAGCCAGGTGCTCGTAGTCACCGATAGCGGTGATTTCCAGGCGCGCACCCTTGGATGTCGCCTCGGTGTCGATGAGTTTCACCGGCGTGGCGAAGTCGGTCACGTCGAGACGACGCTGCAGCTCTTCCGGAACGCTGGTGCCCGCCATGTCGAGTACGATCTTGCCGGCTTCCTGGCGCATGTCGACAGGAACCGCGGGATTGGAAAGCGTCACAATGATCCGGCCTTCGCCCTGGTCGCCGCGACGGAAGTCAACGTTGGTAATCGCAGGCTTGGCAGCGCTGGCGGCACCGCCGGCAGTCGCCGGTGCGTTCGCAGCAGGTGCTGCCGCAGCCGTGGAGGTCGAGCCGGCACTGCCGAGCAGGACGATGATCTTGTTACCCTCGGCGCGGGTTTCGTAAGGTACCATTTCAAACAGGTTGAGCACCACGCGGGTGCGCCCCTTGACCTCGACCGCGGTGATGCTTTTCGCGGGGCCGATACCGATCGCTTGCGAACGAGCCTTCAGCTCGCTCCTTGTCGCGGGCAGGTCGAACGCGATGCGTGCCGGGTTGTCGATGGTAAAGCTCGCCGGGTTGGAAGCGGCGCCACTGAGTTCCATGGTGATCTGCACCTGGTTACCGGGCAGGCCCGCAAAATTGATCTCTTTCAGGGCATTGAGCGGCGGGGCGTCGGCGGCATCGGCGCTGCTGCAGACAGCCAGCACGCCGAACATCGTGGCCAGCACCAATGCGCTCTGCGCAAGCAGGCGTCTCAGCAAGTACGCACCGTGTGAAACAGGATTCCATGTCATCAATGTTGCGTTCATCGTTTTTCTCTCCAGTTACTCGCTGAGTGCCAGTGACGCCTGGCGTTCCGTCCATCCCCCGAGGCCGTCTGGCACAATCTCGGTGACTTCAACTTCAGATTCGCTGATGCTGACAATTTTTCCGTAGTTCTGGCCCACGTAGTTCCCGGGCTTGACGCGGTGAATGGTGCTGTCACTCATGCGTACCAGCGCCCAGGAATTGCCGTTGCGCTCCAGTGTGCCGACCATGCGCAGGCTGTCGAGCGGCTCGGACTCAAGCGGCTCGCGGGGACGGTTGAAATCCGGTGCTATCCCGCCGCCGCCGGCCTTGGCAACTTCGGACTTGGGCGCCGCATATACCGGAGGTGTAAACGGGTCACGGTCGGCCGCCGCCTCGTAGAGGTGAGTTTCATAGGGCTTGAACTCCGGCAGCGGCTCGATCTGCGGGTGCTGTTGTGCCTTGACGTCTTCGACATAGCTGCGCAGATCTTCCGTATTGCTGCCGCCGCAGGCAGTCAGAAGGCCCGTCAGCAGTCCCGCGGAAATCGCCCATGCCGCTTTATGCAGGCGAATCATTGGGCACCTCCTTGTTGTTCATCTTCGTCCATATATCGATAGGTCTTGGCCAGAATGTCCATGGTCAATTCGCCGTTCTTGTCAGGCTCTATATTGACATCGTGAACCGTCACGATGCGCGGCAATGCGGCCACGCCGCTCACGAAACTGCCGAATTCGTGGTAGTTGCCCTTGACGCGGATGCTGATGGGCAGCTCGGCGTAGAATTCCTTGGGTACTTCCGCCTGCGGCTTGAACAGCTCGAATTCAAGCCCCGAGGCGAGTCCGGTCTGGGAAATATCCACCAGCAGTTCGGCTACCTCGGTCTTGTTCGGCAGCTGGCGAAGCATGGCGCCGAAGGACTCCTTCATTTCGGCCAGTTGCTGTTCGTAGGCCGCCAGGTTTGCGGCCTTCTTGGCTTTAATTTCAAAGTTGCGGCGCAGTTCGGTTTCTTTCGCCTCGGCCTTTTCCAGGCTGATGCGCTGGTCCTTGACATCCAGCCAGTAGCCCAGGCCGAGCACGCCCACGAACACCATGGAGACAACGAATACACGCGCCGGCAGGGGCCAGTTGGCGATATTGCTGATATCCAGATCGTTGAGTTCAGAAAGATTCATTAGCCTTTCTCCTCCTCGTCTGCATCCTTACTGTCGGGAGCGGCCTGGCTGGCGCGCAGAATAAATTCTGCGGTGCGGCGGTGGTCGTCGTCCTTGGTTTCGATGACATCCAGCTTGGGCTGAGTCATCCACTTGGAATTGTCGATGTTGCGCATATAGGCGGACACGCGCGCATTCGACTGTGCGATGCCGCTGAGCGTCAGTGCATTGCCTTTCTGGGTGATCTTGTTGAGGTAGACACCATCGGGCAGCGTATAGACCAGCTGGTCCATCAGGTGCACGCTCTGCGGCCGGCTGTGCTGCAGCTGCTGGATAATATCCATGCGCGCCAGCAGGGCCGTCTTGGTTTTTTCCAGGTCCTTGATCTTGGCGATCTTCTTGTCCAGCTCCGCAATCTGGGTATCCATGAACTTATTGCGCTGGTTCTGTTGTTCGATCAGGCCGTCCATCTGGATGTGCGCGAGCAGTACCAGCAGGCCGCCCAGTATGGCGGTGCCGGCGGCGACTACGGCAAACTGCTGCTGTTTCTGCTTGCGCAGTTCCTCGCGCCAGGGTAACAGGTTGATATGTGCCATTAGTCGAAACTCCTCAGGGCCAGTCCGCACGCAATCAGCAGCGCCGGCGCGTCATTGCTCAACGATTGCGGTTTCACCTGTGATGACAGGGACATGGATGCAAACGGGTTGGCAATCAGGGCCTCGATCCCGAGACGGTCCTGGATCAGCTCGGCGACACCCGCTACCGAGGCGCTGCCGCCGGCCAGGATGACCTGGTCCACGCTGTTGTACTTGCTGGAGCCGAAAAAGAACTGCAGCGAGCGGCTGACCTGCTGGCACATGGCCTCTTTGAAGGGTTCCAGCACCTCCGACTCGTAGTTTTCCGGCAGTCCGCCCTGGCGTTTGGCCATGCCCGCTTCCTCGTAGGACAGGCCGTAGCGGCGCATGATTTCCTCGGTGAGCTGCTTGCCGCCGAAAACCTGGTCGCGGGTGTAAATCAGCTTGGCGTCATGCAGGACGTTCAGTGTCGTCATGGTCGCGCCCACGTCGACCACCGCAATGGTTTTTTCCACGCCGTGGTCCGGAACCTGTTCGAGCAGCAGCTGAAAGGCGTTTTCGGTGGCGTAGGCCTCCACGTCGACAACCTTGGTGTCCAGGCCGCCGCTCTCGACGGCAGCGGTGCGCATGTCGACCGTTTCGGTGCGGCAGGCCGCCAGCAGGACGTCCACCGTGTCCGGATTGTTATCCGTCGGCCCGAGGACCTCGAAATCGAGGCTGACTTCTTCCAGCGGGTAGGGGACGTACTGATCGGCTTCCAGCTCGATCTGGCTGTGCATTTCGTCGTCCGACAGGCTGTTAGGCATCGGCACGACCTTGGTGATTACGGATGACCCGGCGACCGCGACCGCGGCTCCCCGGATGCGCGCGCCGGAGCGTTTCACTGCGCGCCGCACCGCTTCACCCACAGCTTCCACGTCGGTGATGTTCTTTTCCACGACGGAATTCGGCGGCAAAGGTTCCACGGCGTAACTTTCTACGCGATAACGGTTCCCATTGCGGCTGAGTTCGAGTAGCTTGACCGCCGAGGAGCTGATATCCAGTCCCACGACCGGCGGTGTTTTCCGTGTAAACAGTTGCGCGATTTGCACCGTAATTTCCCTTTTAATCACTGCAATTGCAGTGTTTTAATACTGTTATGGATTAGAGGGCAACAACAAATGGTTGTCAACAAACGTCTCTTTATCCCCTATGGTTCGATTCGAGTTATCGGACGCTTTATACTGAAGTTTAGAAATCACTGAGTTTTTTAGTTTGAACCGGGTCACATCCCGCCAAATTTATGACAGTTCCGTTTAGGGTTCTCCGTTTCATACTGGCCACCGGCTTCGCCATGTTCACGGCGGGCGTGGTGGTATTGGCTGCCGCCTACTTCTTTATCGCACCCGACCTCCCGCCTATTGATCGGCTGAAAGACGTACAACTTCAGGTGCCGTTGCGGATTTACTCCGACGACGGGCAACTGGTCGCGGAGTTTGGCGAGCAACGCCGCAAGCCGATCCGCTACGCCGACCTGCCGCAGATGGTGATCGATGCCATCCTGGCGACCGAGGACGATCGCTTTTTCGAGCACCCGGGGGTCGATTACCAAGGGCTGGTACGAGCCGCCATCGAATTGATCAAGACCGGTCACAAGCGCCAGGGGGGCAGCACCATCACCATGCAGGTGGCTCGCAACTTCTTCCTCAGCAGCGAAAAGACTTACCTGCGCAAGCTGACGGAAATATTTCTCGCGCTGAAAATCGAGCGTTATCTCACCAAGGAAGAGATCCTCGAGCTGTACCTGAACAAGATCTATTTTGGGCAGCGTGCCTACGGCGTGGGTGCGGCCGCCGAGGTGTATTACGGCTTGCCCATAGACCAGCTGAGTCTGGCGCAGATTGCCATGATCGCCGGGCTGCCCAAGGCGCCCTCGGCGAATAATCCTGTCAGCAACCCCGAGCGCGCCATGCAACGGCGCAATTACATTCTCGGGCGCATGTACGTACTCGGGTTTATCGACAGCAACGAATACCAGAAATCGATAAATGAGCCGGACAACGCCCGCTTGCATACCCCGACCATCGGCGTGGCGGCACCCTATGTCGCGGAGATGGTGCGCGCCCATATGGTCGAGACCTACGGTAACGAGGCCTATCATGCCGGTTACAGTGTTACCACCACGTTGAACAGCGACCGTCAGCGCGCCGCCACCGCGGCCTTGCGCAGCGATTTGCTCGCCTACGACCGCCGCCACGGTTATCGTGGACCAGAAGGCCACGTGGATATCAAGACGGCGCAGGGCGACAGCGACTACCAGCGATTGCTGGAGAATTACCCGGTCATTGGCGGCCTCAAGGCCGCGGTGGTCCTGGAGGTGGCTGAGAAATCGGCGCGGGTTTTCATCGACGGTACTGGCCCGGCCGAGCTGTCATGGGAGGCGATTTCCTGGGCTCGCCGGTTTGCCAGCGTCAACCACCGTGGCCCGGAGTTGAAGGGCGCCGCGGACGTTCTGGCCCCGGGCGACGTCATCCGCGTCGAGGCGGGCACGGATGGCGCCTGGAGCATGTCGCAGGTGCCGCAGGTGGCCGGCGCGCTGGTTTCGCTTCGTCCCCAGGACGGTGCGCTGCAGGCGCTGGTCGGGGGCTTCGATTTTTTCACCAGCAAGTTCAATCGCGCCATCCAGGCGGAGCGCCAGCCGGGTTCCAGTTTCAAGCCCTTTATTTACTCCGCGGCGCTGGCCAAGGGTTATACCTTGGCGAGTGTGTTCAACGACGCTCCTGTGGTCTTCGATGACCCCTCGCTGGAGACGACCTGGCGGCCCGAAAACTACAGCGGCAAGTTCTTTGGACCCACCCGGGTGCGTGAAGCGCTGACACATTCACGCAATCTGGTCTCCATCCGCCTGCTGCAGGCCATCGGCCCCGGATACGCTGCGAACTATGTTCAGCGCTTCGGCTTTCGGGAGGACCAGATTCCCAGGGATCTGTCGCTGGCGCTCGGCAGCGGCAGTGCCACCCCGCTGGAGATGGCGCGTGCCTATAGCGTGTGGGCCAATGGTGGTTTCTACGTAACGCCCTAT
>JASFNS010000070.1:0-7962 GCA_050116915.1 Thiogranum sp.
GTCCGGAAATCGGTTGCAGGCGTTCCTTCCAGACGGGGTCGCCCTCCCAGATGCTTTCATCCCAGAGCGGCAAGGGATTTTGCGCCAGCGTGAACAGCCAGGTTTCGTCACACAAACCCTTTTCCTCCAGAGTTCTCTGTACAAAGCGTGCGACCTTTTCACTCTGCGAAACCTTACGATGGCTACCGCTGATAATGCTGATTTTCATAAATGCCTGTCCTGCCCCTACCGGTTCGTTACTGTGTTGGCCAATACTACCCGGATTTGCACACCGGTCTCCACCAGGGATGGTGCGAAACGCCGTTTCAACCTGCCCGCGGCAAACGGCTACAATACCGGCTGATGTGCCATCTAGCCTATACCAGCCCGGAAGTTCGCGACCTCGCCTGGTCGCTGTGCAGTCCCGCCCTGTTGCAACGCCGCGACGCCGGCGTGCACTGGCCGGACGACGCCTGGTATGCGTCGATCGGCAAACAGTTTCACCCGCAGCTGTCGCACCTGGACGCCAATCCACAGGCCTTGCATGCAATCCTGGCGCAGCGCAGGGACCGACGCCTGGGACATTACTTTGAAACGCTGTGGCGCTACTGGCTGGAGCACAACCCGGCATATCGCCTGCTGCACGCCAACCTGCCCGTGCGCGCCGCTGGCAACACGCTGGGTGAATTCGACTTGCTGGTTCATGACCGGCAAACCGACAAGGTCCTGCACTGGGAACTCGCCATTAAATTCTATCTGGGTACCGGCGATACCCGGCAGCCTGCCAACTGGTGGGGACCGGGCAAACACGACCGTCTGGATATCAAGACCGAACACCTGCTCCAGCACCAGAGTCAACTGTCACGACACAGCGAAGCACAGGCGTTGCTGGCGGAACAGGGGCTGAAGGTCGACGCGAGCTGGCTGATCGTCAAAGGCCGCCTGTTCTACCCCAGGGACACGGCGAACAGTCCGCCGTCGGGCGCCAACCCCCGACATCCCCGCGGCTTCTGGCTGTCCGGCGGCCACCTGCACAGCCTCGGACAGGCGCGCTGGCTGGTGTTGCTAAAACACCAGTGGCTCGCGCCCATTGAAACAACGGCGGCACCTACGATGAATAACGCCGAACTGATCGAGTGGTGGAACGACACCCGGCCGGGTTACCCGGTGAGCCTTGCCGCCCTGATCGATGGCCGGGAAGTGGAGCGCGGGTTTATCGTGCCCGACGACTGGTCTCGGGGCGGTCCTCAGCCCTTGTAGACCATGACCTTGTTGCGACCCTGCTGTTTGGCCTCGTAGAGTGCTTTGTCAGCTCGATCCAGTACCCTGGTGGGCGTGTCATCGGGCCGGATACAATCGTAGCCCACGCTGACGGTCACCGTTCCGAGAGGCTCACCCGTATCGGTACGTTTCAGGTGACTTTCCTCAACCTGCCGGCGTATCGTTTCGCCAACGCGCATGGCGCCCGCGCGCGGCGCATTTTCGAGAATCACGGCGAACTCGTCGCCCCCGAAACGGGCCACCATGTCCTTGCCCTTGAAATTCCGTTTCAGTACCGAGGCCACAAACTGCAGAATCTTGTCACCGATCTGGTGACCGTGTTTATCGTTTATCTCCTTGAAGTGATCGATATCGATCATCATCAGGCAGACACTCTTTAACTCCTGCAGCGCCTCGTCGAGCGATTCGGCAAGCCTCTCGTCAAAGGCACGCCGGTTGGCGAGCCCGGTGAGCGGATCCTTGACAGCCTCGCGGCGCACCTTGTCGAGCTCGGCGCGCAACTGGTCGATTTCCGCGGCCCGGTCTTTCAGCGTCCCGGCGATCGCCCGGTTGGAGTCGGACATCGAGCGTGTATCGTCCTGGATGGTGTGGACCAGTTTGCGGATTTCACGCAGGTCGTCGGCGCTTTCCAGGCGCTTGCTACAACTGTTCAACACAGCGCTGTACTTGTTCAGATCCAGACCGGCATCGACAACGATCTGCACAATGTCGGCGAGCAGACGGCAGACTTCGGCCTCGACGCGTTCCAGCGTTTCGACGCCGGGGGTGGCGACACAGCGCAGGAACAGCGCCTTGGCCTTTTCCGGATCGTACGCCTCCCGGCCTGACTCGATCCTGTCCAGCGCCTCCACCAGTTCCTCGGATCGGCCGAGCTGGTATTCGTACCAGAGCGCGTAGTTTATGGGGTTCATGGGGATCTTGAGCCGCGTCATAAGCGGTAAGATCAGGCGGGCGATTTCCTGTGCACGGCTGTTGTCGCAAGAATAATCCATCGCCGTTTTGCCTGTCAGCCTCGAGCAGTGTTACGTTTTTAGTATCGCTGCCGGCAAACGTGCGCCAACCTCGTCCCTGTCACGCCCGGTCCGCCAGATCGAGGTGGCTGGTCAGAAACGCCATCACCTGGGACCTGGACCGGGCTCCACTGAAGCGCGCCAGCTCTTCGCCGTTTTGGAAGAGCATGACTGTCGGAAAACCGCGTACGCGGTAGTGCCCCGCGAGCTTCATGTTTTCTCCGTCATCCACTTCCAGCTTGGCCAGCCCGAGCCGGCCTCCGAGATCGGCTATTACCTGTTCCAGTACCGGCGCTATCATCAGACACGGCGAACACCAGTCCGCCCAGAAATCGACCAGGACAGGGCGCACGCCGGACGCCGCAATGACATCGGTCTGGAAGCGTTCCAAAGAGGTGCTAACAATACTCATGTACGGGAAATATTCAAGCTCCGACTGTCATCCGACAGTCCCTAACGCTCGGCCCCGCAACCGGAAAAGGCTGCCGCTGTCTCAGATGCGACCGTCAAACACCATAACAATCATGGCCACCGCACCGACGAGCAACGCGGCGCTGAGCGTCACGAAGGTCTGCACGCGGCAATAGCGGCACGAAGCACACTGTTTCAGTTTTTCCATGTTTCCGCTCCCGAAAATGTTACCGACGAACACGACGTTTTTTATATTAGTACTTGGCATTTTACTTATTTACCCGTGAGCCAGTCAAGTTGCACCTGGGCGGCGGCGGTAAAAACCTTACAGCTTTCAGATATTTTGCGCCTGCGTTGTCGCCTTGAGGACCGTTCAGCAGTTTCGCGACCCTGGCACTTGTCGCAACGTCGAAAGCTGGCGTCAGCGTAATGCGGCTGCAGGCCTGTTGAACTGCTGTATCTTTCGCGGTTTGTTGCTATCGACCCTCCCGGGGCGGACAACGCTGATCCGGATAGGCTCACTGAATGAACCGGCGCGCGACATTTTGTGGGTAATGTCGGTGGCCTCCGCTAAGTTCCCTGGCCGGGTCTCCCGGATATTGAATGCAAAACACGGCGTCTCGCCCTCGATAACCGTAACAGCCCCATGTTTCGAGCCCGGGAAGGTGAATGTCATCGACACGGGATGTACAGAAGCGATGACCTCGGCGTCATCGGCCGCGAAATCCGGTGTGTTCCACACACCGACACATCCTTCGCGGAAACATAACAACTCTCAATATTTCGCATAGTCACAAGCCCGTCACAGTACAAACGTAATCTCCCCGTGCCTCAGGACAGACGTGCTGCTCCGCCTGGACGAAATACAACCAGCGAAGCTGTCCTGCGGAGTGCACTACCCGTACCTGCGCAGGGTTTGATCAACACCCGAATCCGGCCTGGTCCGTTCACACACTGACACGAGGAAACTGTACATGCGTATGACCACCTCCGCGGCCGCAGTCGCGGTCACCCTGGGCCTGCTGAGCCTGAATACCCGGGCCAACGCCGAAACCCTCGGTAGCTGGGCTGACAACACCACGCTGGGCGGCAAGTCCTATATCGATTTCACCCACATTGAAAACAAAAGCGGCGGCACCAATGACGGGACATATGACGAAATCGGTGTCTGGTCACAACTGAAGTTCTGAGCCTGGCATGTCGCCCGGATCCCGGAAATCCGCCGCCTTCGCAAAGCCGGCAACGCGCCACGGATGGTGCACAAACGTTTACGGCGGCAGTCACGGCGGCCCGCGTTTCCGCGACATCCCGGCTCGGAACTTATTGGTGGTTCGATGTTCCGATTAGGCACCCAGAGGATGTGCGCCAGCCCAATACAATCGAAACCATCGTCAATGACAGCTTTATTACAGCATGACATCTGTTAGACACTCAACCGAGAGGACCGAAAATGAATCTGTTCGTTAATAGTGGTAAATCCGTCCGCACGCTCGCAATGACTTTGTCGCTGGTCGCGTTGACGCAAGGCGCGGCGGCCGTGGCCGGGGCGAAAGAAATCGCCGGGGCGGGCGCAACCTTCCCCTACCCTGTTTATGCCAAGTGGGCCGAAGCCTACGCCGCAAAGACCGGCGTCAAGCTCAACTATCAGTCAATCGGCTCGGGTGGGGGCATCAAGCAGATCGTGGCCAACACTGTCGACTTCGGCGCTTCTGACGCCCCTCTGGAACCCGCAGAACTGCAAAAGGACAAGCTGATGCAGTTTCCCACGGTCATGGGCGGCGTGGTGCCGGTGATCAATATCCCGGGTGTGAAGGCCGGCGAGCTGAAGCTGAGCCCCGCGTTGCTCGCAGACATCTATCTGGGCAAGATCAAAGGCTGGAATGACCCAGCCATCAGCGCGCTGAATCCGGGCATGAAGCTGCCCGACACAAATATCACCGTGGTGCATCGCGCGGACGGTTCGGGCACGACCTGGATTTTCACCAACTACCTCTCCAAGGTCAGCCCCGATTGGCAAAAGCAGGTCGGTAACAACAAGTCGGTAGCCTGGCCGGCGGGTATCGGCGGCAAGGGCAATGAAGGCGTGGCCTCCTATGTGAGCCGCATCAAGGGCGCCATCGGTTACGTCGAGTATGCCTATGCTCTGCAGAACAGAATGGCCCACGCCAAACTGCAGAACGCGGCCGGAAAGTTCGTCGAACCGAACAACGACACCTTCCAGGCCGCCGCAGCCAATGCCGACTGGGCCCATGCTTCGGGCTTCTACATGGTATTGACCGATCAGCCGGGCGACAGCAGCTGGCCGATCACGGGTGCGACTTTCATTCTGATGCACACCACGCAGAAAAAAACCGATGTCGCCAGGGCGGTCCTGGACTTCTTCGACTGGGCCTACCGCAACGGCGACCAGATGGCAACCGGTCTCGACTACGTGCCGATGCCCGATAGCGTGGTCAAACTGGTCGAACAGAGCTGGGCCAGACAGATCAAGGCGGCAAATGGTAGTCCCATCTACGCGCCGCGTATGTAACAATAGCCGGCCATGATCGCGGGGCAAAAACAAACGAGATGCTGATTCCAGGGTCGCCCTCGGATGCCGCCCGCCCCGGCATGACCGACAGTACTGCCACGCCCGCGTCGCGCATCCAGCGCGGCGCGGTGCGTGACCGGCTGTTCCGCGACGCCACCGTACTTTCCGGCGCCGCAGTATTCGGGCTGGTCCTCGGCATCCTGACAGCGCTCGCCGTGGGCGCGAGCCTGGCGCTGCAGAAATTCGGCGCCGGCTTTCTTACCAGCACCGAGTGGAATCCCGTCACGGAACAATTCGGCGCCGCAGCGCCCATCTACGGGACACTGGTCACCTCCGTGATTGCCATGCTGATCGGTATACCGGTCAGTTTCGGCGTCGCGCTGTTCATCACCGAGGTCGCCCCGACCTGGCTGAAACGTCCCATCGGCACCGCCGTGGAACTGCTCGCCGCCGTGCCCAGTATCATCTACGGCATGTGGGGGCTATTCGTCTTTGCGCCCTGGTTTGCCGAGCATCTTCAGCCCTGGATGCAGGAACACCTCGGCTCCCTGCCGTGGGCAGGCGCCCTGTTCCAGGGCCCACCGATGGGCATCGGGATGTTCACTGCCGGGCTGATCCTGGCGATCATGGTGGTGCCCTTCATCACCGCCGTCATGCGCGACGTGTTCACGGTGGTGCCCACCGAGCTGCGCGAATCGGCCTATGGTCTGGGCGCCACGACCTGGGAAGTGGTGCGCCATGTCATCCTCCCCTACACCAGGGTGGGAGTGATCGGCGGTGTCATGCTCGGGCTGGGTCGCGCGCTGGGTGAAACCATGGCCGTCACCTTCGTCATCGGCAATGCCCAGCAGATAAGCACCTCGTTATTCATGCCGGGCAACACCATCTCGTCAACCCTGGCCAACGAATTCAACGAAGCGGTCGGCGACACCTACACCTCGTCGTTGCTGGGACTGGGGCTGATTTTGTTCATGATCACCTTCATCGTGCTGGCCTTCGCCCGCCTGATGCTGGGCCGCATCGGCGGTCGCGTCTGAGCGTATCCCGGCATGAACCTCTACCAGCGAAGACGCCTCACCAACCTGCTCAGCCTGTCATTGTCGGCGCTCGCCACCGGCATCGCCTTACTGTTCCTTTTCTGGATTCTCTGGACGCTGCTGCGTAACGGCCTGCCCTATCTGGAAATGTCGACCTTTACGCAGAGCACTCCGCCACCCGGAAGCCAGGGTGGCCTGGCGAATGCGATCGTCGGCAGCCTGATCCTGACCGGCGGGGGCATTCTCATTGGTGCGCCAATCGGCATTCTGGCCGGCACCTATCTGTCGGAGTTCGGCCGCAATTCGCGGCTGGCGACGGTGCTGCGATTCGTCAATGACGTGCTGCTCAGCGCTCCGTCGATCGTCATTGGGGTGTTCGTCTATGAGTTGCTGGTGCGCACTATGGGGCACTTCTCCGCATACGCGGGCGCGGTGGCGCTGGCGTTGATCGTAATTCCGATCGTGGTGCGCACCAGCGAGGACATGCTGCGGCTGGTATCCGACACCATGCGTGAATCCGCCGCCGCCCTCGGCGCGCCACAATGGAAGGTCATCACTCACATCGTCTACCGCGCAGCGCGGCCCGGCATCCTCACCGGCATACTGCTGGCGCTCGCCCGCATCAGCGGCGAAACGGCACCGCTGCTGTTCACCGCGCTGAACAACCAGTTCTGGAGCAGCAGTCTGGGCCAACCCATCGCCAACCTGCCGGTTGTAATCTTTCAGTTCGCGATGAGCCCTTACGAGGACTGGCAGCACCTGGCCTGGGCCGGCGCACTCATCATCACCTTCAGCATCCTTATCCTCAACATTGTCGCCCGCAGCTTCCTGCGCACGCGGCGAGCCCGACACTGAGCCCGGACTATGCAAACTGTATATCGCCAAATAAATCGTGAAATGGATCACCAGACTGAAACGCCTGCCCCAAGCGCAGGCACCGGTCCCGCGAATGCGGCCGCGGAAAGCGCAACCGCCGGCAAGGTCGCGGTACGCGACCTCAACTTCTTTTATGGCCGGTTCAAGGCCCTTGATTCGATCAGCCTGGAAATACCCCCCAACCGGGTAACCGCCTTCATCGGGCCATCGGGCTGTGGCAAGTCCACGCTGCTGCGCACCTTCAACCGCATCTACGAGTTGTACCCGGACCAGTCGGCCACCGGCGAGGTGCTGCTGGACGGCGAAAACATCCTGGACCGCCGATACAATCTCAATCGATTACGCTCAAAGGTCGGCATGGTGTTCCAGAAGCCGACGCCGTTCCCGATGTCGATTTACGACAACATCGCCTTCGGTGTGAACCTGTATGAACGCCTCACGCGCCGCATGATGGACGAACGCGTCGAGTGGGCACTGAAGAAGGCCGGGCTGTGGGACGAGGTCAAGGACAAGCTGCGTCAGGATGGAACGCATTTGTCAGGCGGTCAACAACAGCGTTTGTGCATTGCTCGCGCCGTGGCGGTCAAACCCGAGGTACTGCTGCTCGACGAGCCGGCTTCGGCACTGGACCCCATCTCCACGGCATTGATCGAGGAACTCATCGACGAACTCAAGGCCGATTACACCATCGCTATCGTCACCCATAACATGCAGCAGGCCGCACGCGTATCCGATTACACGGCGTTTCTCTACCTCGGCAAGCTCATCGAGTTCGATTCGAGCACCAAAATGTTCACCGCGCCGCGCGAAAAAGCCACCGAAGAGTACATCACCGGAC
>JASFNS010000071.1:0-7949 GCA_050116915.1 Thiogranum sp.
CTGTCAATGTGCTCATCGCACCGGCAACCCCTCATAGACAATCGCGAAAGACAGGACCGCCGGGGTCGAACAGACGTCAGAGCTGCTTTGCAGATCGGCGCAACTTATATTAATATTTAATACAATTACTCCGAGGACACACCCACCCATGCCCCGAAATACCTCCGTCACCCTGGGCGAGCATTTCGATCAGTTCGTCGCCGAGGTATTGCGCCAGGGCCGCTTCCAGTCAGTCAGTGAAGTGGTCCGCGCGGGTCTGCGCAAACTCGAAGCCGACGAGACCAGGCTCCGGGCGCTACAGGCAAAGTTGCTGGCAGGAGAGGATAGCTCCGCAGAAGCAGATTTTGATGGTGAGCAATACATCGCCGCGCTGCACAAACAGCACCTCCCGTGACCGCCGGCTATTCAGTTCGCCACCGGGCAGTAGCCAAACTCGAATCCATTTGGTTAAACCGTTACCAGCAATGGGGTGCTTAACACGCCGACCAGTACCTGCGGTCGCTGTTGTCTCGTTTTAGCTGGCTGGCCGAGAACCCGCGGCAATGCAGAGATCGAAAAGATGAAAAACAACGCCGAATTCGTATTTTTTTCAAAATGGCTGAAATCACCCATGAGCGTAGCCTCGGTGACGCCAAGCAGCACGCAGCTGGCCAAGGCCATGGCCTCCGGCCTGCCTGACAAGGAAGGACTTGTTATCGAACTGGGTGGGGGCACCGGCCCGATCACCCACGCGCTGCTGGATGCCGGTGTCAGGCCCGATCACCTGGTCGTGATCGAACGCGACCCCCATTTTCATCGCTACCTGCAAAAACGATTTCCCGATATCAATGTGCTTTGCGGTGACGCCCTCCAGTTAACATCCCTGGTCGAAGGTCTGTCTGCAAAGACGCCGACCTGCGCCGTGGTATCAGGGCTGCCGCTCCTGTCGATGAATGCACACACGCAAAAACAATTGCTGCAGCAATCCATGCATCTTACCCAGGGGAAAGGGCCATTTATCCAGTTCAGCTACAGCCCGAGTTCGCCGCTTAAAAAGACCGTCGAAAGAGAACTCGGCCTGGCATCCCGCTGCGTCGCCCAGGTCTGGCGAAATGTACCGCCGGCAAAAGTCTGGATGTATGAACAAGACGAGGCGTATCAGCTGCGCTTCGGATAGCCGGAACGAGCCACCTTTAGACGATGGATCAGCGGGACAGGGCGCGCAAGCGAGCATCGAGTTCATCGATGCGTTCGAGCAGATCGAGTGCGAGAGCGGCGCCGGCAAGGTTCACCCCAAGGTCGCGCTGCAAGTGCAACGTGATGCGGGTGCGCCTCAGGCTGCTGGCGGGAAAGGACCAGTGCCGGCCGTGCCGGCCGGAAGGTTCCAGGATGCCGTGCTCCACCATGGCCTCGATGAGTTCGGCCTCAACGGCACAGCAGCGGCACAGCTCCGCCAGCGTGAAAGTCGTTTGCTCGTCAATTACCTCCACGACTGGCGCGGATGATTCTTTCTCTACCATGGGATCAGGATACCCCCATTGACGCACGCGGATTAAACGCGAGTTGGTCCTGCATCTGTTTGTAAAGACTCCTGGCGGCGTCGCTGTCGGCCGGAGGCAGGCTCACTTGCAGAACCACATACAGATCGCCGGGCTGCTTGCCGGTCAGGCCCCGGCCCTTGAGACGCAGCTTGCGCCCCTGCCTGGAGTTGGCCGGAATCTTGAGGTCGATGTTCCCGGCCGGGGTCGGCACCTTGACGTTCGCACCGAGCGCAGCCTCCCAGGGCGCCACGGGTAAATCCAGATAAATGTCCGCGTCATCCACGCGATACAAGGGATGCTCGGTGAACTCCACCTCAAGGTAAAGATCACCCGGCTCGCCGCCCCCGAGTCCGCGCCCCCCCTGACCGGCCAGGCGAATCTGCTGGCCCTGGCGGATACCCTTGGGGATACGCACACTCAATGTGCGCTCCCGTGTGGTGACATGCCCGTCCTCGGTCAGCTCGGGCACTCGCAGCGAGATGGATCGCGTTGCGCCGCTGAAACTGTCTTCGAGATCGATCAGCACCTTGGCATGATGGTCATCCCCACGCATACGGAATGCCCGCCGACCGCGCGTACCGCTCGCGCCCGTAAAGCCACGGCCGAACAACTCCTCGAAAAAGTCGCTGTGTACACCGGCGTCGCCCGCCGTGTATCCCCCGCCGCGGAATTCGAAACCGGCGTCCCAGTCGGGCGGCGGATGAAACTCCTGCCCGGGCTTCCACTGCTTGCCGAGCTGGTCGTAGGCCGCGCGCTTTTCCGGGTCCTTGAGCACTTCGTAGGCTTCACCGACTTCCTTGAAGCGCGCTTCAGCGTCCGCCTCCTTGCTCACGTCCGGGTGATACTTGCGAGCGAGCTTGCGATAAGTACGCTTGATCTCGTCCTGGGTCGCATCGCGTGCGACACCCATGATCCCGTAATAGTCCTTGTATTCCATCACACCCCGCCGCGCCGCATGTCAGTGCGGGTTCAGTTGCCGCTGTCCCACATCACGTTACACTCTGCCTTTGCCGCAGCCCTGAGCAATTCGATCAACGGCAGGGCACGGTGCGGAAGACTTACAGCAGGCTCGTCGTCCTCTGCTTCCGGCGCTTGCGGCTCGGGCAATTGTTTTTCTGCCTCGATAGCAGCCTCGAGACGCTCCAGCGCCGCCGGAATGTCTTCTGCAAGCAACGCACCTGGCACGGTACCGCTGTGCCCCATCAGTTTGAGCAGTCGAACCGCCACATCACCGAACATTGTTATGTCCGCGTAGGCGGGGCAGGAAAAGGTTACCAGCACGTTCACTTCCTCTCTTATGTTCTCTGTCCAGAGGCGGCCGCCACGCGTCTGCCGCCCTTCCCGTCCACTCCGGACGCATGACTTGAAGGATAGCCACCGCGCTGGCAAACGTCACGCAGTTACTCAACAGCTATCCCTCAACGTGATTCCGGATCCGGGTGAACAGGTGGTAGCGCTTCACATCCAGTTGCAACAGTCCGGACGCCATTCTACCCGCGGCCTGACGCCGGCGGCAGCTTTTGCGAACGAGAAACTGCCAGCGAGCTGTTTCAGCGTGTGTGTCGGCGGGCAATATCAAGGATGTGGCCGGTCGAAGCCAAACCGGCCTGGCCCCATCAGAACCAACGCAAGTGCAGTGAACAGGTACATCCCCTGCAACTCCAGTCGCCATCCTCCATGGTCGGTGAGGACCAGCAGATCACCCGTGTGCACCAGAAAAACAGCAACGATCATGTTTATCACGATCAGGCCGGCACCGAGGCGTGCATAGTAGCCGACGATAAGGAGCACGGGCCCGAGCACTTCACCCAGGTAGACAGCATTGGCCAGCACACCGGGGAGGCCGTAAGCCTGCAGCATTTCCTGGATAGGCGCGATGCCATGCTGAATCTTGGTAACGCCGTGGAACAGCATCAGGACACCAAGGACCAGTCTCAGAACCAGTTTTCCGGTATCGTCCAGGAGGTTGGCGGTAGGATCGTCGGTCATGAATGTACTCCGGTTTCAGGGGATATTTCTAAGAATAGAAGATGCCGGGGGCTTGGCAAATCCCCGCCGCATCGAGCCAAAACTGTCGCCGCTACAGAGAGTTGCCGGCCTCCCAGAGGGCAGGACCGGGGTTACCGCGCGCGGAATGACTATATGGCCCCCTTATTTGCAGGGTCGGACAGGAGTATTCTGATCACAGTCGTCGACTTCGACGCCGGCGCTGTGGCATCGAATGACCGGCAGCGGTCATTCCCGGAGAGAGAGAGAGGAGTAATACAATGAAAAACAGAATTGCGACATTTAGCGGATTGATTTTCGCAACCGGCTTGCTGTTCGCCAACACCAGTTACGCATTCGATATGGGTAACGTCATGAATCCTTCCAAATGGATGGGCGGCAACAGTAACCGCGACCGCTACGACGATTATGACCGTGGCTACGGCGGGCCGGGCGGACCCGGTTACGGTTACGGCGGCCCGGGTTACGGGCCGGGCCCCTACTATGGTGGTGCGCCCGGCTACGGTTATGGCGCGCCGGGCTATGGCGGTGTTCCAGGCTACGGCTATGGTGGTGCGCCCGGCTATGGTGGCGCCCCCGGTGAGGCCGGTGTCCCCGCCTATGGCGGTGCTCCGGCTTATGGCGGCGCGCCGGGCTATGGCGGAGCGCCTGCCGCTGCCGATACCGCCGATCAAATTGAACGCCTGCAGGAGCGCATCAGGGTGCTTGAAGAAGCCGCAAGGCAGGCCCCTGCAGCGAGCAACCCGGCCTGGGGCAATACCCAGCCGAGCTACCCTCCTCCTGGAACGCCTTATGGTAGCCAGTCGGGAAGTAACTACAGGTAGTCGCAGTCCTGCCGGGTGGGTAGTGCCGCCGTTGCCGTTAAGCTCGCTGGAGGCCAGCGAAACCGTACCCTGCGCCGCCGAAAGGCGGGCCTGACTCACAGGCCCGTCTCGATGGGGCGGTTATGCCCGCCCCCGGTTTCGATCGGGGGCGGAGTTTCAGACCCGGATTATTTACCCGTCAAAACGGGCAATACGCCTGGCATCTGTCCCGAGGCCCGGTCTTCTATGGCTTCGGCGCCTCTATAACAACCGTATCGCTGAGGGTTTCCAGGTAAGTGACAAGTGCGTCTTCCTGTTTCTCGGTGAGGCACAGGTTGCCAATGTTGCGGCGATTGTCCGGGTCGTCGCACCAGGTTTCGAATGTCTCGCCTTCGGCGAGTTCCACCTTGCAGTTAACACCCGCGTCACACCCGAAGATATTTTCAGCCACCTCGGCCACTGGCCAGCAGCCGCGTCGCAACGCCTGCTTTTCGGTCACGAACTGCTGCGGATTGCCCCGCCTGTTTGTGCACACCGGCTTCATGTCACGCGTGTTGTAGAAATGGATGACACCCTTCAGGCTCTTGAAATAGCCGTTATGGAAAACAGGCTCTTGGGAAGCTCCCGCTGACCCGTTTAGGCTTGGTCGGGATCTTGAACTCAGCCTTCCTGTCCGGAAAATCGGGCGCACCATCGCCATCGAAGTCCACGCCGCCGACACCGAGATCCACGAACTGAAAGCCATCCCGATTAATCGGCTCGCCGGTATCGTCTCTGAGCAGGCGCACCAGGTAAAAGGGATTGAGCGGGTTCCGTGGCACACCGAGGTTGAAGAAGCCGCTGCCATTTGCGGGGCTGTACAATTCATCCGGCAGGGTACCATCGGCACTCAACCGTCTGCCTGTTTCCAGATCGTCAGGTGCACCTGCACACTGGTGTCCGTGTCTCCCACCCAGATCTGTTCATCCTGAATGGTGCATTGCAGCTGCATACTGCGCTGCGCGAGTCCGGCGAGCGACTGACTGTCAGAAGCGTCGATATTGACAACCGTCAGATTACCGAAACGCTCAAGCTTGTCGCGCATCTTCTGCCACCAGAGTTCCGCGCTGTGGCCGCTGTGACAATAGATATACACCTGCGTGGCGCGACCACAGGCCTTGCGTACGCGCTTCTCGTCAGGCTGGCCGATATCGATCCAGACCTCGATCTTCCCGGTCAGGTCACGCTGCCACAGATCCGGCTCGTCATCGGTACTGAGGCCCCGGGTGAACACCAAAGCCTCGTGGGCATGCCTGCAGAAGGCCAGCACACGGATCAGCATGCGTTCATCGGTTTCGGAGGGATGGCGTGCGAGCGTCAGCGCATGGCTACCGTAGTAGTTGCGGTCCATGTCAGCGATCTGCACGTCGGTCTTGAAGATGGTTGCCTTGAGGGCCATGTCTGGTAGCCACCACTCGGGTCGGGAGCGACAGGGTAGCCCAGGGCCGCGCAGAATTGTAGCGGTGGTATTCGGCTTACAGGAGATGCTGCTGTCCGATGGCGCCTCTGCATCCGCTGTTTGACCCGAATCCAGCTCGCGATCTGGCGTACCATAAAAGGGGTTGGTGACAAACGGCGATCCCGTTCATTGGTCACCAACCCCTTTACCCGCGCCCTCAGGTTCCCTGGTTTCGGGCTCAACTATCCAGCAGCCTGTCGAGTCGGTCCAGGTCGTTCACCACCTTCCACAGGCCGCCACCCTCGTACACCCGCTTCTCCCAGTTATCCAGGCGTTTCAGGTAATCCCTGGGGTCGATATTGTCGCTTCTCAGCTTGGTGACATTCAGGGCGATCACCTTGATCTGTACCAGCGGCATGGTGAAGTCGCGTATCTGCCCCCGGACCAGGTCCTCCTCGAGATCGGAGAAGATCAGTATGTACTTCTCCTGAGCCTGCGTTTCGTTGAGGAACTCGGCCGCCTGCAACACCGCGCCACTGATGTCCGTGTGGGCGCTGGGTTTCGCGTTACTGACAAACTTGTCCAGCTGGCGCTTGAACTGGTGCTTCTGTGTCGTGGCCAGGCTCGGACGCATGTCAAACGTCACCTTCGAAATGATATCCTTCTCACTGAAGCTGCCACTGTCGATCCTGGCCATGGCGAGCGAATCACCGCTGTTCAGACTGCCCAGCAGGTAGTTGCCGATTTTCTGGGCCTTGTCGAGTTCCCGGGTGTACGTGCCCGACGTATCGATGAGCATATACACCGCCTTTGATTTCGGCGCCTTCTCGCCGCAGGCCATCAGGCCTGTACACAGTACAACTGTTACCAGTAGCTTGCAGATTTTCATGGCTTGATACCTCCCACGGTTTCATCACCTTGAACATGGACCCCGTCCGTGTCATCGCCCTCGCGCGCAGCCTTGCTGTTGCGCACCAGCTGTTCGACAGACAGCGGCAAGAAGATCGCAATGTCATATACATGAATCGTTATGCGGCCGGCCTGGTACATCATCTGGCCGGTCATCTTGGCGGCATAAGCCAGCACGCGTACCACACTTGCACTTACCAGCCCGATGACAGTGCGGCTGGCGTGGATAAACGACTCGAGCGGGATCGCCACGAACGCCAGTGCAAACGGCAGGATGAAGCCCATGACCATCTGACCGATCGAAGGTATCCAGCGAAACTCCACGTTGCCGGCCGCAGCACCGGCCAGGGACTGTGCCAGCGCCTCACGATCCAGTGCGAGCAGGTCGCGCATATAGGCCAGCGAAGCCTCAACCGTGGCCAGAATAGTGAGTATCGTCAGCGTGACAAACACCATGCGCTTGCGCATCTTGTCGTCCATGCTGCTGATGATCGGGAACAGATGGGTGATCCGCAGCGACTCCAGCAGAAACAGCCCCATCGCCACCTCGACCATAATGATCACCATGGCAGCAATGTCTGCCGTCCGCCAGCCACCGATTTCGCTGACGCCGCCGACCATTTCCGACATCGGCAAGGCAATCAACTGGTAGTTGATCAAGCCGCCAAACGTGGCGATCACCAGCACCAGACCCGCAACGAAGAACTGGGTCAGCGACGACGAGGCGAGCGCCCGCGCAACCTGCTCGTCCTTCCTGCGAATGCGCTCGTACTTCTCCATCTGCTTGTCAATAAACACCGAGCGCTCACTCAGGTCGGTGACCGCGGTACTCATCGAAGCAACGGTTTGCGACAGGCCGCGCCAGGATGGCAGCATCTTCTTCAGCACCTGCAAGCGGTCCAGACTGCTCTTGCGATAGGCCTTGACGGTTTCCTTGTGAGCCGACTCGATGGTTTCCTGGATACTCTGCAGCACCTGGCTGACGGTCGAGTCACCTCCTTTCTCGATACGCGATATGGTGTCAACTGCTGCCAGCCATTCCGGCGGTGACGGCGGTGTTTCGTTGGACGCCTGATAGTCCGACTCGATCCTGCCGATCAGGTCTGTAATCGTGCGCTGCGCGGCCGGGTAGCCGCTCAGGTCCCGCTCGACGATCGCGTTGACGCGCTGGAACTCGCGTTCGATGGTTCGCTCCGTGGATTCCTGGCCGGCCTGCAGGATGACCTGCTGGTTGCGTTTGACCATGCGTTGCTCCAGCGCCATCAGCGACGC
>JASFNS010000072.1:0-7936 GCA_050116915.1 Thiogranum sp.
CATTGGCATTTATCGCGCAGGCGCGACATGCCGAGGTGCCGATATCGATTCCGATAAAAATTGACATGGTTTCGTGGCTCGAGCGCTGACAGGCGTGACACCAGCGGTGTTTGCCCCGTGGCAAATGCTTGCCGCCGGGTACGGCAAAGGCGCGTCCGCGCCCTTGCCGGGGACCGCCGACCAATTCGTGAAAACTCAGTAAAACAGTAGCATAGCGCCGGACCATGCGCCACGGCGGATGCCGGAACGAAACTTGCCTAGTCTTCTGTTGAACAGTCAAACGCGGGGAGCGGGTATGAAACGGTCTGTGATAGTCAGTTTGGTCGGGGGCGCGATGCTCATTGTCGGTATGCTGGTGTTGTCGCCGCACGGCATCGGGGCTTTTTTCAGTATCCCGGGGTTAATCGTCGTCGTTGGCGGAACGCTGGCCGCCACGCTGGTGAGCCGTCCGGTCAACGAGGTTCGCAGCCTGATCCTCAGCGTGCCGCAGCTGTTCCGCGAAGAGGAAGGCAGCATCGACGCCGATATTGCGCAGTTGCTGCGTTTCGCGCAACGCCACCGTTTCAGCAGCCCGCGCGCGGCCGAGGGCGCGCTGGCCGATATCAGCAATCCCTTTGTCGCTGCCGGTCTGCGCCAGGTGGTCGAGGGTTGCAGCCTCGACGATCTCGCCAAGTCGCTGCAGTGGCGCATCGCCGGTGTACGTTCCCAGGAGAACGGGCAAACCCAGATACTGTACTCGATGGCCGCGTTCGCGCCGGCCTTCGGTATGCTCGGTACACTGTTCGGTCTTGTACACATGCTGTCGGGCATCGGCGACGCCGGACTGAACCAGATCGGCAGTTCCATGGCGTTCGCGATGGTCACCACTGTATACGGCATTATTGCTTCCAATCTGCTGTTCAAGCCGCTGGCGATAAAGATGGAACGCCGCACCGGACAGCGTCTGCTGCAGATGACGTCGCTGATGGAGGGCATCCTGCAGATCCACCAGAAACGGCATCCCATGCTCATCAAGGAAGCGCTGGAATCCTATTCTGCACACTACCAGGAACCGGTAAGCCCGCAGGCGCCGCTGACCCTGGTCCGGGCCTGACGTTCCCGGGGCCGTTTGTGCAATGAACTACGCGGCTGCCACACATCTCGCGCCAGCGCCGGGTTCACCGGCTGGTGGCGACGCCGGTATGCTGATGCCCTGGGAAACGGACACCGACCTGTCAGCGGCGCGCCACGACACCTGGCTGCTCAGCTTTATCGATATCCTCGCCCTGCTGTTGACGCTGTTCGTGCTGTTGCTGGCCCACGAGCACAGCCGCCCGGTGCACGATGCCCGGCCCGTGCATGCACCGGGTGCCCCGTTTGATTTCTCGCGCCTGCTGCAGCGGCCCGTGGCCACCACAGCATTACTGACCGGCGAACAGGCCGGCGGGTTCGCCTTGCCCGGTAATGGTCTCCTGCCGCTGACCGCCGACAGTGGCCGGGATAAGGCCGCCGCAGACGCGCCGGCGCCGGCGGCCGATCGGGTGTCGCCGGCAACGCTGGCGGCCAGCGAGCCGCCATCCGCGGGGAGTACCCCCGCGTTGCCGCCAGCCAGGCCGGTGGATCCAGACGGGTCTGCCCGGTCGGGTGATACACCTGCACCGCCCCCCGAGCAGCAGCGCCTGGCAGCCGATGCAACGGCTGACACAACGGCTGACACAACGGCTGACACCGCATCGGTGCAGCATAAGGCGGCGCCTGTCGCTCGCCCGCGCAGCGATGCGCTACTGGAAACCTTCAAACGCAGTGAACTTGGCGGGCGGGTCGAGGTGAACGTGCGTCCCGGCGCGGTGAGCCTCGAGATCAGCGACAGTATCCTGTTCAGGCCCGCGAGCGCGGCGTTCTCGGGCGACGGGACGGCGTTGCTGGATCAACTCGCAGAGATCCTGCGCACGCTGCCCTACAACCTCTCGGTGGAAGGGCACACTGACAATGTGCCCATCCACACGTCGCGTTACCCGTCAAACTGGGAATTGTCCGCGGCACGCGCGGCGATGGTGACACGCAAACTGATCGAGCAGGGAGTCGCCGCGGACCGGGTGCGGGCTATCGGCTACGGCGACACCCGCCCGCGCAGTGACAACCATAGGGCGGAAGGCCGGGCAAAAAACCGCCGCGTGACTTTCGTATTGCAGGTGCCGGAAGAGAAGTGACGCCCTCCCGGGATTGTCGCGGGGACGCTGACGGCCCGCTCACCATGAGCCGGCGGGCCTCCCTCAGGGCAGATCCACCTTGATGGCGGGTTGCCAGCCGGCCGCTCGATGTTCGGCCACCACCGTCGTGTAGATTCCGCCCCGTACGTTGAATTCAGCCGTCAGGCGCATGAACCGCGGCGCACAGGTTTCCACCAACCGCTCGAGAATGCGGTTGGTCACATCTTCGTGAAACGCGCCTTCGTCACGGAATGACCAGACATACATCTTCAGCGACTTGAGTTCGACGCAGCGTTGCTCGGGTACGTACTCCAGGTGCAGTACCGCGAAATCCGGCTGCCCGGTCTTGGGACACAGGCAGGTGAATTCCGGTATGCGGATGCGAATGGTGTAGTCGCGTCCGGGGTGCGGATTGGCGAAGGTTTCGAGCTCTTTACTCGGCTGAGTCGGCATGCGCGCACCATACAGGAGCGCCCTCAAACAATACAAGTTTCAGGGTAACAAGCGCTTGCCGGGTTTAGCTAGAATCCTCTGCAGCGTAACGCGCCGCGTTTCAAATCCGCTACTGCGGCCATGACGCGCCGACGGGCGCCTGGCCGCGCTTTTTGCGTACCTTGCCGCCGCCGGGCCTCGCAACCTGGTGAAGAAATAGCCAGATTGCCGCTCGCGGCACCCCGAGCTTGTCAGCGCTGTTAGGTAACGGTATCTTTCCGCAATGCGGCTCATCAAGCTTAAGCTTTCCGGCTTTAAATCATTCGTCGATCCAACCACTGTTCACTTTCCCTCCGAACTCACGGGGGTGGTGGGACCGAACGGTTGCGGCAAATCGAACGTCATCGACGCGGTGCGCTGGGTTATGGGCGAAACTTCGGCCAAGCACCTGCGCGGCGACTCCATGGCCGACGTCATCTTCAACGGCTCGACGGCCCGCAAGCCGGTCGCGCAGGCTTCCGTGGAGCTGGTCTTCGACAACAGCAGCGGTGCCATTGGCGGCCAATATGCGGGTTACAGCGAAATCGCACTCCGCCGCCAGGTGTCGCGTGACGGCCAGTCGGCTTACTTCCTTAACGGCACGCGTTGCCGTCGGCGTGACATCACCGATATCTTCCTGGGCACAGGCCTGGGGCCGCGCAGCTATGCGATCATCGAACAGGGCATGATCTCGCGTCTCATCGAAGCCCGGCCCGAGGATCTGCGGATGTTCTTCGAAGAGGCTGCGGGAATCTCGAAGTATAAGGAGCGTCGTCGGGAGACCGAAAATCGGATCCGGCATACTCATGAAAACTTATCTCGTCTCAATGACTTAAGAGAAGAAATTGATAAACAACTTGATAAGCTGAAACGGCAGGCGCGCAGTGCCGAACGTTTCAAGGAGCTGCGTGAGCAGGAACGCCGGGTCAGGGCCGAGCTGCTGACCCTGCGTTACCAGGTGCTGCACCAGGAAAGCGCCGGCAAGCGGCGGCGTATACAGGAGCAGGAGACGGCGCTCGAAGCGGGAATGGCGGAGCTGAGGGCTGTGGAAGCCGCCCTCGAAAAAGGGCGCGCCGAACACACCCAGCTGTCTGACCGTTTCCACGAAGTACAGGGACGCTTCTATGCACTCGGCGCCGATGTTGCCCGCATCGAACAGGCCATCCAGCACGGCAAGGAGATTCGCCAGGGACAGCGCGAGGAACTCGAAAAGACCGAGCAGGCGTGGAACGAAGTCCAGGCCCACATCAAGGTCGACAGCCAGCGTCTGGAGCAGCTGGCCGTGGACCTGGCCGGGGACGAGCCGGTTCGCGCGACCGCGACACAACAGGCGCAAACCTCACGGCAGGCGCTGGAAGAGGCCGAGCAGGCCATGCAGGCCTGGCAGGCCGAGTGGGATGCGTTCAACAGCCGCACCAACGAAGCCTCGCAGACGGCGCAGGTTGAGCGCACCCGCATCGACCACCTCGAACGGCAGCTGAATCAGCTCGGCCAGCGATTGCAGCGCAACCAGCAGGAGCAGTCCCAGCTCGACAGCGCTGCGTTGGAAACCGAGATTGCAGACCTCGAAAAGCAGGCCGAAGAGCGCCAGCAGCGCAGTCAGCAGTTGCAGGCGCAGCTTGATCAGTTGCGCGCCCGCATCGACGAGCTGCGCGAGACGACCCGCAACCAGCAGCGCGAGCTTCACGAAGCACAGAATCAGCAGCAGGGCCTGGGCGGTCGCCTCGCGTCGCTGCAAGCCCTGCAGCAGGCGGCGCTCGGGGAAGGCGACGGCGCCGTTGTCGAGTGGCTGGATACGCAAGGGTTGTCGGATGCCCCGCGGCTGGCCAAACAGCTCGACGTCGACAGCGGCTGGGAGCGCGCCGTGGAGACAGCGCTGGGATTCAATCTCGAAGCGGTTTGCGTCGACGGAATCGACAACTATGCCGATGCCCTGCAAGGCTTCGCCCAGGGCGCGCTCGCGGTGGTTGATACCAGTGTGTCGCCGGCTGTCGAAAGTGGTGCGGCCGCGGTGCGGTTGACCGACAAGGTGCGCGCACCCTGGTCGCTGACCGGGCTGCTGGCCGGTGTATATGCGGCCGAGTCACTGCACGAAGCCTTGCAGCTGCGGGGTCGGCTGGCGGCCCACGAATCGGTCATTACGCCCGACGGTATCTGGATCGGCAACGGTTGGTTACGCGTATCGCGCGATCAGGATGCCCGCAGCGGCGTTCTGGAAAGAGAAAAAGAAATCAGTGAAATAGGGGAACAACTTAATGTAAATAGGCGGTTTGTTTCCGATCTCGAAGCGGCGCTGGAGGGTGGCCGTGCCGAACTGCAGGAGGCGGAAACGCGACGCGAGGAACTGCAGGCCGAGGCCAACCAGGCGCACCGCCATTTCAGCGATGCGCGCGCCCAGTTCGATGCCCGGCGTACGCGCCTGGAACAGATACACAAACGTGGCGAAGCCCTGCACCGGGAGGCGGCCGAAATCGGCGCCCAGCAGGACGAGGACAGCCAGGCCGTGGATGCCGCACGCAGCAGACTGCATGAGGCCCTGGGGTTGCTGGAGACCCTGGCGGATGAACGCGAACAGCGCGCGTCCCAGCGCGAGCGCCTGCGCGCGACGCTGGACGCTGCGCGCAACCAGGCGCAGAGCGACCGTGACCGGGCTCACCAGCTCGAATTGCTGTACCAGTCGCGCTACACCGAGCAGGAAACCACGACGCAGAATCTGGAACGCATGCGCGTCCAGCAGCAACGTCTGCAACAGCGCCGCGACGAACTACGCCAGGCCCTCGCCGAAGGCGATGCGCCGTTGCAGGCCCAGGAAGCGGAACTTGCTACGCATCTGCAGAAACGCCTCGAGGTGGAGGGTGAACTCAGCGAGGAACGCCGCAACGTTGAGGCGGTGGAGCACAAGCTGCGCGAAGACGAACAGGTGCGACACCGTAAGGAGCAGGCGACCCAGCAGTTGCGCGATGCCCTGGGCGACGAAAAGATCGCCTGGCAGGAAATCAAGGTGCGCGGCGAAACCCTGCTGGAGCAGATCGCCCAGAGCGGTTTCGAACTGGCGACGCTGGTCGAGGAGCTGGACGAGAACGCCAGTGTGCAGGCCTGGGACGAAGAAGCCGACAGTCTCAGCGCCCGGATACAGCGTCTCGGTCCCATCAACCTCGCAGCCATCGAAGAGTACGAGGAACAGTCCGAGCGCAAGCAGTATCTGGATGCCCAGTACGAAGACGTGAACTCCGCGCTGGAAACGCTCGAAGATGCCATTCGTAAGATCGACCGCGAGACGCGGACCCGCTTTCAGGAAACCTTCGACAAGGTCAACAGCGGACTGCAGGCCATGTTCCCGCGGCTGTTCGGCGGCGGGCATGCCTACCTGGAGATGACCGGCGAGGATCTGCTGGATACCGGCGTGACGATCATGGCGCGTCCGCCCGGCAAGCGCAACAGCACCATCCACCTGCTATCGGGGGGCGAAAAGGCGCTCACGGCCGTCGCCCTGGTGTTCTCGATTTTCGAACTCAATCCCTCACCGTTCTGTATGCTCGACGAGGTCGACGCGCCGCTGGACGACGCCAACGTCGGGCGCTTCTGCGACATGGTCCGGGAAATGTCCGAGCGCGTGCAGTTTATTTTCATCACCCACAACAAGATCACCATGGACCTTGCCAACCAGCTTACGGGTGTGACCATGCACGAGCCAGGTGTGTCACGGCTGGTGGCGGTGGATGTCGATGAAGCGGTACAGCTGGCAGCGGTGTAGTGTCCACTGACCGCGGTATTGCGCTCGCCATGTGTGTTGACGGACACGCTTTGAAAACATCCCGCCGCACCGGAGCGCTGCAGCCTGTCCCGGCACGCAGGCTTCATTCACCGCCGAGGCGCAAAGTACGCTCCGATCGGCCCGACAGCCCGGGCGTATGACGATGGACGAGCTTCGCCTTATCCTGCTGCTAATAGGTGCCGCGGTTATTGCTGGTATCTATGCCTGGACGCGCTTGCAGGTACGGCCGCGAAAGGCCAAAACCAGGCCGGTGGCGACCAATAGAGAGCTGCCCGACAGCCCCGACGACGATGCGATCCGTGAGGAGCTGCAGCGCATGCAGCAAGTGATGAGCGGACAGCAGGAAGAAAGCCGGGCGCCTACCGACGAATCGCAACTGCTGGTGATTTCCGTGGTGGCCGCGGCCGACCAGCCGTTCAGCGGCGATGCGCTCCGCAAGGCATTCGCTAACAATGAGCTCTTTTTCGGCGAAAAATCCATTTTTCACCGTCTGGTACGCCGCAACGGTGAGGACGTTTCCGTATTCGGTGTCGCCAACATGTTCAAGCCCGGTGATTTCGGTTCCGGCGACCTCACCGGATTCGAAACCCTCGGTATCACGCTGTTTCTTGAACTTCCCGCACCCGTAGACGGTCTGGACGCGTTTGATGACTTCATGCAGACGGCCGAGCGGCTTGCGGTGGAACTCGGTGGGCAGCTGCAGGATCAGAAGCACTGCGTCGTCACCCACCAGGCGCTGATGCAGAAGCGCGAGGCGCTGCTCAAGTCCCCCATGCGCGCGCCGCTTGCCTCGTAACCCGGGCACCCGATGATGGAACCGGCGCAGCGCGCGGACAAGCTCCGCGATCAGATCCGCTATCACAATTACCGTTACTACGTTCTCGACGATCCGGAGATTCCGGATGCCGAATACGACCGGCTGCTGCGCGAGTTGCAGGCGCTGGAAGCCGAACACCCGGAACTGATCAGTGAAGACTCTCCCACGCAGCGGGTCGGTGCCGCGCCGCTTGCCGCTTTCGGCGAAGTCCGTCATGAAGTGCCCATGCTGTCGCTGGATAATGCTTTCGACGATGACGAGCTGACTGACTTCGACCGGCGCGCGCGTGAGCGTCTCAACGTCGAGCGCATTGACTACACCGCTGAGCCGAAGCTCGACGGCCTGGCCGTCAGCCTGCTGTATGAAGACGGTGTGCTGGTGCGTGGCGCCACGCGCGGTGATGGAACCACCGGTGAGGACATCACACAGAACGTGCGCACCATCGATTCGATTCCGCTGCGCCTGATCGGCGCGGGTTTCCCGCGGCGCCTGGAAGTCCGCGGTGAAGTTTTCATGTCCCGCGCCGGTTTTCAGCAGCTGAACGAACGCCAGCAGCGGCAGGGCGGAAAGCTGTTCGCCAATCCGCGTAACGCGGCGGCAGGCAGCCTGCGTCAGCTCGACCCGCGGATTACCGCGCAGCGCCCGCTGGAAATCTTTTGTTACGGTATCGGCCTGGTGGAGGGC
>JASFNS010000073.1:0-7936 GCA_050116915.1 Thiogranum sp.
CAGGCAGGCGACGGCCGAAATCACGAACGGCAGGCCCTGCAATATCACCAGCGGTTGCCCGCCGACCACCTGCCCCTGCAGTGCAGTGGAAATACCGATGGCCTGGAAGGTAGCCAGTACCACCGTTGCGTAACGGGTGTACTGGGTGATCTTGTGCCGTCCGGCCTCACCTTCCTTCTTCAGCTGCTCCAGCGTCGGCACGGTGTACGACAGCAACTGCAAGATAATCGATGCCGAAATATACGGCATAATCCCCAGCGCAAACAGCGACAAACGCTTGAGAGCACCACCGGAGAACATGTTGAACATGTCCAGAATGGTGCCTTTCTGCTGCTCGACCAGCACTTCGAGCACGTGCGGGTCGATACCGGGCAACGGGATGAATGATCCGATACGGAAAACCAGGATCGCGCCCAGCACAAAGAAAATACGCTGCCGCAGTTCCGTCAGTCTTCCAAGATCACCGAGCCCACCGGTGAGTCCTGCCGCGCCAGGTCCAGCCATCAGTGATCCTTTCGCCTCAGTCCTCGACCTTGCCGCCGGCAGCTTCAATCGCTGCGCGGGCACCCTTGGTCACGCCAATCCCGCGCACCGTAACGGCGGTTTTGATTTCACCGGACGCCATGATTTTGGCATACAGAGCGCTCTGTTTAACAATACCGGCCGCTTTCAGGCTGGCCAGATCAATGGCACCGCCCTCGACCAGCGCGAGCTCGTGCAGACGCACTTCCTCGGTCACCCGCGACTTGCGCGAGGTGAAACCGACCTTCGGCAAACGGCGCTGCAGCGGCATCTGGCCGCCTTCGAAACCGATCTTGTGGAAACCGCCGGCACGCGATTTCTGGCCCTTGTGGCCGCGACCGCCGGTCTTGCCCAGACCGGAGCCAATACCGCGGCCGACACGCTTGGCCGCGCTGCGCGCACCCGCGCCGGGCTTGATGGTATTCAGACGCATGATTTATATCTCCTCGACGGCGAGCATGTCATAGACCTTGTTGATCATGCCGCGGTTCTCGGGAGTATCGATTACCTCGACACTGTGACGGATACGGCGCAGCCCCAGGCCGCGCACGCAGGCTTTTTGCGACGCAATCCGCCCGTTGGTGCTTTTGAGCAAAGTAACCTTGAGTTTCTTGTCAGCCATGGCTTACCCCAGGATCTCTTCTACCTTTTTGCCGCGCTTGGCAGCGACCAGTTCCGGCGAGCCCATTTCAGACAGACCTTTCATGGTGGCACGAACGACATTGATCGGGTTGTTGGTGCCGATACACTTGGCCAGCACGTCACGCACGCCGACGACTTCGAACACCGCGCGCATGGCGCCGCCGGCAATGATACCCGTACCTTCGGAGGCCGGCTGCATGTACACCTTCGCCGCACCGAAACTCGCGGTGATCGGGTACTGCAGGGTCCCGTCCTTGATCGCGACCCGCCTCATGTTCTTGCGGGCGTTCTCCATCGCCTTCTGAATGGCAACCGGCACCTCGCGCGCCTTACCGCGGCCGAAGCCTACTCTGCCTTCACCGTCACCGACCACGGTGAGCGCCGCAAAGCCGAACTGACGCCCGCCCTTGACCACCTTGGCGACACGGTTTATGCCGATCAGCTTTTCGTGCAGACCGTCGGTACTCGTTTGTGCTTCCACACTTGCCATAGCGCTACCCTTACCTAGAATTCCAGACCGCTTTCACGCGCGGCATCCGCCAGCGCTTTCACGCGACCGTGATATTTGAAACCGGAGCGGTCAAATGCGACCGTACTGATACCAGCTGCCTTGGCACGTTCGGCGACGACCTTGCCGATCATTGCAGCGGCATCCGCGTTGCCCGTAGCCTTCATATCCTTGCGCAACTCCCGGTCCAGCGTCGAGGCACTGGCCAGCACCTTGTCGCCGCTCCCATCGATGATCTGCGCATAAATATGCCGCGGCGTACGATGGATGCACAGGCGAGCCCGGCCGAGTTCGCGGATCTTGGCCCGTGCCTTTCTGGCGCGGCGCTGTCTTGATGCCTTTTTGTCCATGTCGATACCTTCGCATTCACACTGGAGACGGGGCTACTGCCCGTATCCGCTAAATTACTTCTTCTTGGCTTCCTTACGCACGATGACCTCATCGGCGTATTTGACACCCTTGCCCTTGTAGGGCTCCGGCGGGCGATGGGCGCGGATTTCCGCGGCAACCTGCCCGACCTTCTGTTTGTCTGAGCCCCTGACCACAATCTCGGTCTGACTGGGAGTCTCGACGCTTACCCCTTCGGGCACCGGATAATCAACCGGATGCGAGAACCCCAGCGTCAGGTTCAGCTTCTGGCCCTGGGCCTGGGCGCGATAGCCCACACCGACCAGCTGCAGCTTCTTTTCGAAACCCTGGGTGACACCCTTGACCATGTTATCCAACAGCGCACGCGTGGTACCTGTCAGCGCCATGGCAGTCTTGGAGCCGTCCCGCGGAGCAAAGCTAAGGATATTCGCATCCTGGCTGACCTGCACCGAGCTGTGAACGGTGTGCTCAAGGGAGCCCTTGCCACCCTTCACGGTCACCGCCTGGCCTTCGATCCTGATCTCGACGCCGGCCGGGAGTTCGATTGGTTTTTTAGCAACTCTGGACATGGTCTGTACTCATTTACGATACGTAGCACAACACTTCGCCACCTTCACCGGCAGCGCGCGCAGCGCGATCACTCATGACACCTTTCGACGTGGACACGATCGCCACGCCCATGCCGCCCTGAACCCTGGGCAACTCACCGTTCGCCTTGTAGATACGCAACCCCGGGCGACTGATACGTTTCAGTGTCTCAATAACAGGCTGGCCCTGGTAATACTTCAGGTCAACGTTCATGACCGCCTTACCGGCTTCATCCTCGAGCTTGAAGTCCTGGATGTAACCTTCATCTTTAAGCACCTGCGCGATGGACATCTTCAACTTCGAAGAAGGCATCGATACCGATACCTTACCGGCGCGCTGGCCGTTGCGAATGCGAGTCAGCATATCGGCGATAGGATCAGTCATCATAATCTGCGTACCTCTTAATCCTTAAGCTGTTACCAGCTGGCCTTGACCAGACCGGGGATGTCTCCGGCCATCGCATGTTCGCGCAGCTTGTTCCGGGCCAGACCGAACTTACGGTAGTACCCGTGCGGGCGCCCGGTAAGACGGCAACGATTGCGTGCCCGGCAGGGGCTGGCGTTACGCGGCAGCGCCCGCAGTTTGAGCTGCGCGTCGTAGCGTTCTTCATCCGACTTGTTGACGTCGGAGATAATCGCTTTGAGCGCGGCACGTTTTGCAGCATACTTCTTAACCAGCTTGGCGCGCTTGATTTCGCGCTGGAGCATGGATTGCTTTGCCATGTATCCGGTCCTCAGTTCTTGAACGGGAAGTTGAACGCAGCCAGTAGCGCGCGTCCTTCTTCGTCGGTTTTTGCCGTGGTGGTGATGTTGATATCCAGACCACGCAGGGCATCGATCTTATCGTAGTCGATCTCCGGGAAGATGATCTGTTCCCGTACACCCATGTTGTAATTGCCGCGACCATCAAAGCCTTTGGGACTCATGCCACGGAAGTCACGAATACGCGGAATGGCGATATTCACCAGGCGATCGAGAAATTCGTACATGCGCTCGCGACGCAGGGTTACCTTGCAGCCGATGGGCCAGCCCTCACGCACCTTGAAACCGGCGACCGATTTGCGCGCGTTGCGGACGATCGCCTTCTGTCCGGCGATTTTTTCCATATCGCTGACCGCGTTTTCCATCACCTTGCGATCGCCGATTGCCTCACCAACACCCATGTTCAGGGTGATCTTGGTGATACGCGGCACTTCCATCACGTTCTCGTAGCCAAACTGTTCCAACAGCTTCTTGGCAATCTCATCGCGATACTGATCTTGTAATCTGGCCATCTCAGCGACTCACTCTCACGCGTCCACAGCTTCATTGGTGGACTTGAATATACGCACCTTGCGACCGTCTTCCAGGACCTTGACACCCACGCGGTCGCCCTTCTTGGTCTGCGGGTTGTACAACATGACGTTGGACACGTGGATAGGCATTTCCTTTTCCACGATACCGCCGGGCACGCCAGCCTGGGGATTCGGCTTGGTGTGCTTTTTGACAATGTTGACGTTCTCGACGACCAGCTTGTCCGCGTCCGGCAGTACACGCAACACGGTACCGCGCTTGCCGCTGTCCTTGCCGACTTTCACGACGACGTCATCGCCTTTACGAATCTTGTTCATAATCCCGACTCCTGCCTACAGCACTTCCGGCGCAAGCGAAATAATCTTCATGAACCGCTCGCTGCGCAGCTCACGCGTCACCGGGCCAAAGATACGTGTACCGATGGGCTCCAGCTTGGTGTTCAGCAACACGGCCGCGTTACCATCAAAACGGATCAGTGAACCGTCCGGGCGACGCACGCCCTTGGCCGTACGCACCACCACGGCGTTGTAGACTTCGCCCTTCTTGACCTTGCCGCGGGGAATAGCCTCTTTCACGCTAACCTTGATGATGTCGCCGATGTTGGCATAACGGCGGTGTGAGCCGCCGAGCACCTTGATACACTGCAAACGGCGCGCCCCGCTGTTGTCAGCAACATCTAAATTGGATTGCATCTGAATCATGACTTAATTCCCACTCACGCAATGCTTCGGTCTATTTCAGATCGCCGACCGTTCGACGATCTCAACCAGCGCCCACGACTTTGTCTTGGAAACCGGACGGGTCTGTTTAATGGTCACCGTATCGCCTTCCTTGCACTCATTATTTTCATCATGAATATGCAGCTTGGTCGAACGGCGGATGTATTTACCGTATAACGGGTGACGCACCTGGCGCTCCACCAGCACCACCGCGCTCTTGTCCATCTTGTCGCTGACGACACGACCGATCAGGGTGCGGACCAGATTGGCTTCTTCACTCATGCGGACTCACCTGCACTCGCTTTCTCGTTCATTACAGTCTTGATGCGCGCGATATTGCGGCGCACCTTCTTCACCTGATCAGGACGACTCAGTTGTCCGGTACCCTTCTGCATGCGCAGGTTGAACTGCTCGCGCAGCAGGCCGTCCAGCTCCTGCTTCAGCTCGTCGGCTGACTTCTGACGAAGATCATTGGCATTCATCACATCACCGTCCGGTTGACGAACGTGGTACGCACGGGAAGCTTGGCAGCCGCCAGCTTGAACGCTTCACGCGCCAGCTCTTCCGAAACGCCCTCGATTTCATAAATCACACGTCCGGGCTGGATCTTCGCGACCCAGTACTCGACGTTGCCCTTGCCCTTGCCCTGGCGAACCTCGATCGGCTTCTTGGTAATCGGCACGTCCGGGAACACGCGAATCCACAGTTTTCCACCGCGCTTGACCTTGCGGGTAATGGTACGGCGGGCCGCCTCGATCTGGCGCGCGGTAAGCTGGCCACGCGACGTCGACTTGAGCGCGAACTCGCCGAAACTCACCTTGTTTCCGCTGGTCGCGAGCCCACGATTGCGGCCTTTCTGCTGCTTGCGGAACTTCGTTCTCTTGGGCTGTAACATGCCTCTAGACTCCCTTAATTGCCGCCGGCGGCTTTCTTGCCGGCCTCAGGCTCAGCGCTCTGCTCGTCGCGGTCCAGGATCTCACCTTTGAACACCCAGACCTTTACACCGATCACACCATAGGTGGTATTGGCTTCAGTGAACCCGTAATCAATGTCCGCACGCAGGGTATGCAGCGGCACACGACCTTCCCGATACCACTCGGTACGCGCGATTTCGGCGCCGTTCAGTCGCCCGGCGACCATGATCTTGATGCCCTGGGCGCCCAGGCGCATGGCATTGCCGACGGCGCGCTTCATGGCACGGCGGAACATGATGCGTCGTTCCAGCTGCTGGGCGACACTTTCCGCCACCAGCTGCGCCTCGATTTCCGGCTTGCGCACCTCTTCGATATTGATATGCACGGGCACACCCATTTCGCGGGCCACTTCGGCACGCAGCTTCTCGATATCCTCGCCCTTCTTGCCGATAACGATGCCCGGACGCGCGGTATGGATCGTAATCGCGGCGTTGTTGGCCGGACGCTGGATCTGGATGCGACTGACCGAGGCATGCTTGAGTTTGCGCTTGATGAAATCACGCATCTTCAGATCCAGATTCAGGTAATCTGCGTAGTTACTCGAATCCGCATACCACGTCGATGTCCAGTCCTTGACGATGCCAAGGCGAATACCAATTGGATGTACTTTCTGGCCCATGCCGTACTCTCTTTATGTTTCGCTCGATTACTGTTCTGCGACAGTAATCTGTATATGACTTGTGCGCTTCAGAATCTGGTTGGCACGGCCCTTGGCCCGCGCCCGCCAGCGCTTGAGGGTTGGCCCCTCGTTGACACAAATCGCGGAAATCTTCAGCTCGTCGACGTCGGCGCCCTCGTTGTGCTCGGCATTGGCAATCGCGGATTCCAGCACCTTGCGAACAATTTGGGCGGCCTTCTTCTGACTGAAGGTCAGCACTTCCAGCGCGCGTTCAACCGGCAGACCGCGCACCTGGTCGGCGACCAGGCGGCACTTCTGTGCAGAAATGCGCGCATGACTCAATTTCGCTGTCGCTTGCATTCGTCGATACCCTTACTTCGATTTCCGGTCCGCCGCGTGTCCCTTGAAGGTACGCGTCATGGCAAATTCACCCAGCTTGTGACCCACCATATTCTCGTTAACCAGAATCGGCACATGCTGACGCCCATTGTGGACAGCGATGGTGAGGCCCACCATATCGGGCAACACCATGGAACGGCGCGACCAGGTCTTGATGGGCTTGCGGCTGTTGCTGCTCACCGCTTCATCGACCTTCTTCATCAGATGAAGATCAACAAAAGGGCCTTTTTTAACTGAACGTGGCACGGTCTCTAACCTCTATCGATTACTTCTTATTGCGACGACGCACAATCATGTTGTCAGTGCGTTTGTTGCTCCGGGTCTTGTAGCCTTTGGTCGGCGTACCCCACGGCGATACCGGATGACGACCACCTGAAGTCCGGCCTTCACCACCACCATGCGGATGGTCGACAGGGTTCATGGCCACACCGCGAACCGTCGGGCGCACACCGCGCCAGCGGGTCGCACCCGCCTTGCCCAGCGAACGCAGGTTATGTTCGGAGTTACCGACCTCGCCGATCGTTGCCCGGCAATCCACCGGTACTTTGCGCATCTCGCCGGAGCGCAGGCGCAGGGTGGCGTGGTCGCCTTCGCGCGCAACCAGCTGCACACTGGCACCGGCGCTGCGGGCAATCTGACCACCCTTCCCGGGTTTCATTTCGACGTTGTGCACAACGCTACCCAGCGGGATGTTACGCAACGGCATGGCGCTGCCCGGCTTGATGGGCGCTTCGCTGCCGCTGTGAATTTCCGCGCCCGCATAGACGCCCCGTGGCGCGAGGATGTAACGGCGTTCGCCGTCGGCATACAGCACCAGCGCAATGTGGGCACTGCGGTTCGGGTCGTATTCCAGCCGCTCGACGCGTCCGGGTATACCGTCCTTGTCACGCTTGAAATCAATGACGCGGTAACGCTGCCGGTGTCCACCGCCGATATGACGGATGGTGATACGCCCCTTGTTGTTGCGCCCGCCGTTCTTGGTCTTTTTCTCGACCAGCGGTCCGTAGGGCGCACCCTTGTGCAGCTCGGCTTCCGTAATCTTGACAACGAAACGCTGCCCGGGTGAAGTCGGTCTGGATTTGACGATAGCCATTACTCGGCACCCATGAAATTAATATCTGAACCTTCGGCCAGCGTGACGTACGCCTTCTTCCAGTCGGAGCGGCGACCCAGGGTCTGACCGAAACGTTTTACCTTACCCTTGACGTTGGACACCTGTATGGCGGTGACAGTCACGTCGAACATCTTCTCCACGGCCTTGCGAATTTCCGGCTTGCTGGCATCCGGCAAGACCTTGAAGACCA
>JASFNS010000074.1:0-7919 GCA_050116915.1 Thiogranum sp.
TATCGAACAGCACCTCACCGAAGATACACAGGCTGTTTTTCGTCATCTCAGTCGCTTCCGTCCATCCACGCCAGGGTCTCCGGCAGGAAATGCGCGATCCCTTCGAGGATACCGGCGCTGTAGTTACCGTTCATGCCAAGGAAATCGCCGCGTGCCAGATAGAGGCTGTCGCTGGTACCGCGGGTCGCCGACAGGTGCTGCGCCTCTTCGCGCACCTCCTCGGCCGCATTGGCCACCAGTACGGTACGCAGCGAACTGCTGAGCACCGGAAGGTCATTACCGCTGTCACCCGCGAATACGGTGTTTTCGGGAGTGAAGCCCTCGCGCCTCATGAGAAACTCAACGGCATGAAACTTGGTCGCGCTTTCCGGAACAACGTCCAGCAGCGCAATACCCGCCGGCTCGTCAATACTCCAGATGAGGCTCGCCTTGACATGATGTTTCTCCAGCCTGCGCTGCATCTCCGGCAAAAGCGCGTGCTTGTCCGAGTACATGGGCACGTAGAAACTGATTTTGTAACGGCTCTGCTTGGCGGCTTCCTGCAGGCTCAGGTCGATGACGTCGCTAAACAACAGACGTATGGAGGTATGATCCATGCTGCCCCAGTCGGCGGAAAACTCGTCGTCCCAGTCTTCACGCCGGTGCCAGCAATCTTCCCGGGATTCGTAGAGGCTGGTTCCGACGTCGGCAATCACGTAGTCGGGCCGTGGCAGCACATAGTTGGTGATAGCCTTGTCGACCAGCGCCAGGTGGCGGCCGGTCACATAGGCCAGCACAACTTCCTCGTGGGCAGCGAGCCTGGCAAAACGCCGACGCGCATCCGGCGACTCGGGCTGTTTGCCATTGGGTAACAGGGTGCGGTCCAGGTCAGTACAAACCAGGATTCGTTCGGTCACGCGTCCTCCGGCACAGTACAGCTGCGGTAAAAATCATAGTGGTCTATCGCCTCGACGATACCGCCCGCATAGGGAGTTCGGGCGAAGTAAACCCGGTCGAGGTCGACCAGTCCGGAAAGTTCCTCGTGGTGCCGGTTGGCCACCACCACCGCCAGCGTGTTGCCGCGGATCATGTCCTCGTCGGCACCCGAACCGCCGGCAGCCAGAATATGTTCCAGGGGAATCTCCCATTTCTGGGCGACATAGCGCAGTGCGAGACCCTTTGAGGCACGCACCGGAATGATGTCGAGAAACTGGCCAAAGGCATGCACGACATTGCCGGCCAGTTCCTGCTGGCGCAGCAACGCGTATATCTCCTCAATCGACGGGGCGATGGTCGGATCATAATGATAGGAAACCTTGAAGCGGCTTTGTTCGCCCTTGGGCTGCGGAAACAGGCCGGGCAGATCGTCGAGCACCCGCCGCACGCCCTGGGGATTCCAGTGAAAGTCGACGTGCACGCTCCATGCAGTGTCCGCCGTCAGCTGCGGTGCATAGTAGATCTCCGTACCGAGACTGGTCAACAATACGTCCGGGAGCGGGATATTGAACTTTCCCATGACCGCCAGTGCCGAGTCGAGGCGCCGCCCGGTGGCGATACCGAAGCTCGCACATTTGCGATTGCCGCGCACCAGTTCGAGAAAGTTTTTCAGCGCAGTCGGATCACCCAGCAGACTCTGGTCAAGGTCGGTGAAAATCGCCCGGTCGTGGTAGAGCATCGGACGGCGGCCACTGGGCTTTTTCGGCACCGGCACCGGTTCTCCCAGCAGCGGGCGGATACGACACAGGTAGGCCTCGGCGTGGGCCTGCCAGGCATAGTGTTGGCGTACGCCGCGCAGGCCGTTGTCCGACAGCCTCTGCCACTCCGCTGCATCGCGCAACAGGTGCAGCAACGCGGCCGTGATGTCCGCCTTGTCGAGCGGATCCACCAGCACGCCGTTCTGGCAATTACCGATAATATCCACCGGCCCGCCATTTTCCGTAGCCACCACGGGCAAGCCGCTGGCCGCGGCTTCCAGCAAAGTCAGGCCAAAAGGTTCGGTCAGCGCCGGGTTGACGAACACGCCGCCCAGCGAGGCTGCAATTCGGTAAATCTCCGGCACCTGTTGCGGCTTGTGATGCTTGGGAATGGCCACCTTGCCGTACAGATCGTAAAAGTCGACCAGCAGCAGCAACTCTTTCAGCACCTCCTGCGGGCCCTGGTCCATTTCGCGTATATCTTCGCGATTGCCGGCGACGATCACCAGGTTGGCGATCTTCTGCAGCTTGGGGGATTCCCCGTACGCCTCCAGCAGTGTGCTGATGTTCTTGCGCTCGTCGGCACGTGACAGGGCCAGGATAACGGGCTTCCCCGGTTTTCTGAGAAAGCGCCGCAGATCGCGTGCGAAGGGGTAGTCGTGCTCATTGGGTCGCGGCGGGTGGAACATCTCCAGGTCGGTGCCGGGCGGAATGACCGCCATGCAGTCCGGGTCGTAATAATCATACAGTTCGTACTGGTCTTCGATTTCGTTGTGCGTACTGGTGACTACCATGCTGGCGTTGGCCAGCACTTCCTCTTCCGCCTCGATACGGCGGGACATCTTGTAACGGTGTTCCAGATCTTCGCGCTGCAAGCCCGCGGCCAGCAACCGGCGACGCTTGTCCCTGCCAAGCGAGTGGCCTGTGAACACCAACGGGATGCCGGTGATGTTCGACAACCTGACGCCCACGTAACCCGCATCTGCGTAGTGCGCGTGTATCACATCGGGTCGCCGCGGCTGACGGTTCAGCCAGTCGACGAGGTTGTCAGTGTAAGTATCCAGGTAATCCCACAGCTGTTCCTTGGGAATATAGGCGTCGGGTCCTGCCTCGATGCGCACGATACGCGCGTTGGGCGACAGCGGCTCCTCGGGTTCGCCATAATCCGGGGCAACGTCTGCAGCGACTATCCGCCGGGTCACCAGGTCGACCTGTTCCACGTGTGTCGATTCGGCCAGCGCGCGGGCCAGGTCAATGACATATTTGGTCTGCCCACCGGTATCCGCATCACGACCCAGCTCCAGATCGGTGGCGCGAATCAGGCCGTGGATGCTGATCAGCAACAGGTATAGCGGCGGTGAATCGGTCGTCGGCATCGGATATCCATTGGCTGTTTTTAAGCTAACAACTAACGCTGACAGGGTCAAATCGTCGTCCGCGCCCACGGTCGGCTTGCGCACGGCCGGTGTGACCGGCATCTGCGCACGGCGAGAGCGCGACCGCCGGCAACGACGCGTTGGTTACTTGCTGCGCCCGGGCCTGCGCTTTTGCACAACGTGCAGCGCGCGCGAGTGAACCGCCAACGCGGCCTCGTGAAAGCTCTCCGACAGGCTGGGATGCGCAAAAGTCGTCAAGGCGATGTCTTCGGCGGTGCCACCGAGCTGCATGGCTATCACGGCTTCGGCAATCAGTTCGGAGCAATGGGGACCGACCATGTGCGCACCGAGGATGCGATCGGTCTGGGTATCGGCCAGTAACTTGATAAAGCCGTCGCTTTCGCCCATGGCCCGCGCGCGCCCCGAGGCCACAAACGGGAACACACCCGCCCGGTAATCCACACCCGCGGCCCTGAGTGCCTGTTCAGTCTGCCCGACCCAGGCGACCTCCGGAAAAGTATAGATCACCGACGGCACAGTATCGTAGCGCATCTGTGCGGCCTGGCCGGCAATCAGTTCGGCGACCATGACGCCCTCCTCCGAACCCTTGTGCGCCAGCATCGGACCGCGCACCGCGTCACCAATAGCGTAGACACCCGGCAGGTTGGTACGGCACTGATCGTCGACATGGACGACGCCCCACTCGTCCAGCAGCAAGGTGGCCTCATCGGCGGCAATACCCTCGGTATTCGGGCGTCGACCCACCGCGACAATCACCCTGTCGAACTCGACAACGTGATCGCCGGCGCTGTTCTGGTAGTGGACTTCGACACCGCCATTGTTCCGCTCGCTACCGGTCACGCGGCTGCCAAGCTGGATATCCAGTCCCTGGCGGGTAAACACGCGGTAAGACTCACGGGCGACCTGTTCATCGGCGATCGAAAGAAACTGATCCTGTGCCTCCAGCAGCATAACCGTCTCGCTGCCGAGACGCCGCCACATGCTGCCGAGCTCCAGGCCGATGACGCCGGCACCGATAATACCCAGCCTCCGCGGTACCTGATCGAACTCGAGCGCTCCGCTGGAGTCGACGATGAGCTGATTGTCCAGCGGAATTCGGTCGAGCTGCACCGGAACGGAACCGGGCGCGAGGATGACGTGCTCGCCGCTGACTTCGCGCGTCTCGCCGCCGGCGGGTGTGATTTGCACCCGTTTCCCCGCCAACAGTCGGCCACGGCCCTGCACCCAGGTAATCCCGTTGGCCTTGAAGAGTTGTTCAATACCCTGGGTCAGATCGCCCACCACGCGCCGCTTGCGGGTCTGCATGCGTTCCAGGTCAAGGCTCACATCGCCAATCCCGATGCCATGCTCCCCGAGCTGGTCCCGGGCCTGGGCGAAACGTTCCGACGATTCGAGCAGCGCCTTTGACGGTATGCACCCGACGTTGAGACAGGTACCGCCGAGCACCGGCTTGCCCTGGGGGTTTACCCAATCGTCGACACAGGCGGTTCTGAATCCCAGCTGGGCGCAACGTATCGCGGCCACATAGCCGGCGGGACCCGCACCGATAACGACAACATCGTAATGATCACTCATGGTCGCTCAGACCCCCAAAAGCATACGCGACGGATCTTCGACAAGCTCTTTCACCGTCACCAGGAACTGCACCGCCTCGCGGCCATCAACCAGGCGATGGTCGTAGGACAGCGCAATGTTCATCATCGGCCGGATGACGACCTCGCCGTTTTCGGCCACCGGTCGTTCCTTGATCGCGTGCATACCGAGTATGCCGGATTGCGGGGGATTGAGAATCGGCGTCGACAGCAGCGAACCGAACACTCCACCATTGGTGATACTGAAGGTCCCGCCGGTGATATCTTCGATGCTGAGCGTACCCTCGCGCGCTTTGTTCGCATACTCGGCAATGCGTTTTTCGATATCCGCCATGGAAAGCCTGTCGGCGTCACGCAGAATCGGAACCACCAGACCACGCGGCGACGAGACGGCGATACCGATGTCGAAAAAACCGTGGTAGACAATATCTTTGCCGTCAATCGATGCGTTCAGTTCGGGAAAACGCCGCAAACCCTCGATAACGGCCTTGACAAAAAACGCCATGAAACCAAGTTTGACCTGGTGGGCTTTCTCGAACGACTCGCGATAGCGGCGGCGCAAATCCATTACCGGCTGCATGTTGACTTCGTTGAATGTCGTCAGAATGGCGGCGTTCTGCTGCGCATCCAGCAGGCGTTCCGCAATGCGCGCGCGCAGGCGTGTCATGGGTACGCGCTTTTCCGTGCGACCTTCTGTCCCCGGGGTTGCTGCGGCGTCTAACCCGGATTTGTCGCCCGCCGGTGCCTGCCGCTTCGCCTGCACCTGCTCCGGAGCAGGTGCAGCGGCCGGTACGGATGAGACCGGCTTGTCACGCCCGGCGAGCACATCCAGTACATCTTCCTTGAGAATGCGGTTGCCGCTGCCACTGGCAGGTATGGCCGCGATATCGAGCTCATTCTCCGTGATCAGTCGCTGCGCGGCAGGCGTGGCGAAGGGGGTCACACCTGCCTGGGCGCTGATGTCAGCCGCCGGAGTCGCGGCACCACTCTGTGCAGCGGCCGCGTGCACGCCCTCGCCCAGGCGGCCGATGACCTGCCCGGAGGTCACCACGCTGCCAGCGTCCACCAGGATTTCCTCGAGTACACCGTCGCTGGGCGCCGGCACTTCGAAGACCACCTTGTCGGTTTCGATATCGACCAGCGACTCGTCTCGTTTCACGGCATCCCCGGGTTGCTTGTTCCAGTTTAGAATGGTGCCGTCGGCAACCGACTCCGGAAATTCGGGCACTTTGAGCTCTGTCGACATAACAGTTCCTTATTTACTCCGCTACGGGTTCCAGCCCCAGCGCTTCATCCACCAGCCGGTGCTGCTGCTTCAGGTGTAGCCAGGCATAACCAACCGCGGGCGCCGCCGAGAACGGCCGGCCGGCATACTGCAGGTGCGCCGCAGCGGGTAGCACGGCAGACATGTGATGCTGGCTCGAAAACCAGGCTCCCTGGTTCTTCGGCTCTTCCTGGCACCAGACGAATTCATGGGCATTCGGATAGCCCGCCAACAGGCTGCTCAACTGCCCCTTGGGGAAAGGGTACAGGCGTTCGATACGCACAATGGCTACATGCTCTATAGATTCCTTGCGACGCTTTTCCAGCAGATCGTAATACACTTTACCGCCGCACAACACCACCCGCGTAACCGCGCCGGCATCCAGCGAGTCAATCTCCGGAATAATCGGCTGGAACTCGCCCTGTGTCAGGTCTTCCAGGGAACTCACCGCCAGGCGGTGGCGCAGCAGGCTCTTGGGCGTCATCACGACCAGCGGCTTGCGGCACTCCAGCATCTGCTGACGTCGCAGCAAGTGGAAGATCTGTGCCGGTGTCGTCGGCACACACACCTGGATGTTGTGCTGGGCGGACAGCTGCAGATAACGTTCGAGACGTGCCGATGAGTGCTCCGGTCCCTGCCCCTCCATACCATGTGGCAGGAGCATGACCAGGCCGCTAAGGCGATTCCACTTTTGCTCACCGGCGCTGATGAACTGGTCGATGACCACTTGCGCGTTGTTGGCGAAATCTCCGAACTGCGCTTCCCAGATAACCAGGGTGTGCGGGTCGGTGGTCGAATAGCCGTACTCGAACGCCAGCACCGCCTCTTCTGACAATAGCGAGTCGATGACCAGAAAATTGCCCTGGTCCCCGGACACATTGCGCAGCGGCACATATAGAGAACCGTCACGCTGACAATGCAACACCGCATGCCGGTGAAAGAAGGTGCCACGGCCGCTGTCCTGGCCCGACAGACGCACACCGTGGCCATCGGCGACCAGCGAAGCGTAGGCCATGGTCTCGGCGAAGCCCCAGTCGATGGACAGGGCGCCGGCGGCCATCTTGCGGCGATTGTCCATGATCTTCGCGACATTGGCGTTGAGCTCGAAGCCGTCGGGCAACTGGCTGAGCCGTTCCCAGAGCTGCCGGATACGCTCGAGCGAGATGGAGGTCTCCAGGTAGGCCGTACACGCCTGCGCCAGGTACGGCGCCCAGTCCACCGCATACGGATAGTTGGCCTGTTCTCTCGGTACCAGTTCTTTGACCACGGGCTCGCCGGCATCGAGGCGCGCACGATAGTCTTCCATCAGGGCGTGGGGGTGCCCCTCATCACAGACACCAGCCGCGACCAGTGCCTCGGCATAGAGTGCCCGCGTCGTCAAGCGGTTGCTGATCGCGCTGTACATGAGCGGCTGGGTAGCGGTCGGTTCGTCGGCCTCGCTGTGACCGTGGCGCCGATAGCACACCATGTCTATCACTACGTCCTTGTGAAAGGTCATACGATAGTCGAGCGCCAGCTGCGTCACCTGCATCACTGCTTCGGGACTGTCGCCGTTGACATGGAAAATGGGCGCCTCCACCATCTTGGCGATATCCGTGCAGTACTGCGTCGAACGCGCGTCCTGCTGGTGACTGGTGGTAAAACCGATCTGATTGTTGACCACCACGTGCACCGTGCCCTTGGTGGAGAAGCCGCGTGACTGCGACATATTGATGGTTTCCATCACCACGCCCTGGCCGGCGAAAGCCGCATCGCCGTGGATCAGTATGGGCACCACAAAGTTACCGGCGTCATCGCCGCTGCGCTGCTGGCGGGCGCGCGCCGAGCCCTCCACCACGGGACCGACAATTTCGAGGTGGGAGGGATTGAACGCCAGGTTCACGTGCACCAGGCTCCCGGCGGTTTTCAGATCGGAGGAAAAACCCTGGTGGTACTTGACATCTCCCGAGCCGTTGGCTGTCTGCCCGGCCTTGCCTTCGAATTCCAGGAACAG
>JASFNS010000075.1:0-7919 GCA_050116915.1 Thiogranum sp.
CCCGAAGCCGAACAGCAAGCGCCGCCCGAGCCGTCGCCCGCGGCGCCGTCCCTGCCGCCCGCCGCGTCGCCCGCCACGCAACCGGCCCCGGCCGAAACCGCCCCGGTCCTGCCCGTGCTGGACGCGAGCGATGGCCCCCTGAAGAACGATCTCGGTCGCGTAATTGGCACGCAGTCGCTCGGTGTGCTGTTCCACACCGATGGACTCATACGCCGACTGGTGGTCAGCGTCGACAACCTGCCGGGCAAACAGTTTCCACGCAGCGGCTACCGGCTGGCCCGCTCGACACCGGGGCTGCTGATGGTGGACCGTGCAGGCGAGGGCGACGACGAGCGCATTTATCTGAGTCCCCGGAACTTCGCCCGCTACACGCCTTTCGTTAGCGCCATCGAGCACCTGGACATCGACGGGCTGGTCGCGATCTACCGGCATTACTACCCGCTGGTGCAGCAGGTCTACGAAAACCTGGGCTATCCCGCGTCGGCTTATTTCAATGACCGGCTGGTGGAGGTGATCGATCAGCTGCTGGACACCCCGGATATCGACCGCCCGGTGCGGCTGGTGCAGCCGCACGTCCTGTACAAGTACGCCGATCCGCAACTGGAGGCGCTGTCGGCGGGGCAGAAGGTGCTGATTCGGGTCGGTCCTGACAACGCCCACAAGCTCAAGGCGAAATTACGTAGCCTGCGCGCCGCGCTGGTCAGCCTTGGCGCCGGCGGTTAGTGCCCTCCGGCGCGCAGATATCGCCCGGATTCGGTGAAAACCCTTAAAGAGTGTCGAAAAACTTTACAGTCATTTTGGCTCTGTTTTGTGAACTGGATGGCAGAATCGCATTTATGCTGTAAAATTGACGTTATGAATTCGGGCAGGGCCTCTGACGTTCAAGGGGGCGTCAGTCCGGTCGCCCAGCCAGATTGCCCGGATGCAACGACCAGGTGACGATGGAACCCGGGAACGGATCCCCCGCTAACAACCAGGATGCAGTTCAATCACGCTGTAGACACCACTGCAGCCGCATACCGGGGTCAAGCCGTTGTGGACACAAAGAATGAAGCGCCGCGAAAAGCAGCCAACAGAATAGAGCACGCCGTGCAGTGCGCCAGGCAGCGCGACCAGTGGTCGAGCGAACTGGCGAAAGCGCGTGAAGACAGACACCTCGCCGAACTGCAGCGTCTCAGGCAGCAGGTCACTGAGCTCGGCAGCGAATGCGACGCGCTGCGACGACAGGCCAGGCGCATCGAAATGCTGCAACAGCAGATTGTCGAACTGGCTTCCGAACGCGATGCGGCCCGCCGGCAGGCGGCGCTGGTCGAAAAGCTCCAGCAGCGAATCACCGAATTGACTTCCGACCGGGATGCCGCGCGCCGACAGGCCGCCCTGGTCGAAAAGCTCCAGCAGCAGGTCACGGAACTGACCTCCGACCGGGATACCGCCCGCGGTCAGGCCCGGGTGGTTGAAACCCTGCGACAGCAGGTCAGCAGCGCGGAAGCCGAGCGGGATGCTGCCCGCGGCGAGGCGCAGCGGGTCGAAACGCTCGGGCAACAGCTCAACGATGTCGCCGCGCAACGCGATGCCGCAGGACAGCGGGTCAAAACCCTCGAAACCTCACTGGCGACCACCAGGTCACAACTGGAAAGCGTACAGCGCCAGGTCAGCGCCCGGTCGCCGGTTGCGGCAACGCCGGAACCGGCTGCCTCCCCCAGCCGGTTGTTCAACCGCGTGGCAACCGCTGCGGGTGTCGTGCTGTCGCTCGGGGTGCTGGCGAGCGTGGCGACATTCCAGAATGCGCAAAGCACCGTGCAGACGGCAGCGCAAACGAACGCGCCGGGTGATGAGGATGCCCGTTTTGACGCGCTGGAAACTGAACCGGTTGCAGCCGCTGAGGAGAAAAAACCGCCGCCGCAGACGAAAAATCCCCGGACACGTTTTGCCAAGGTCAACCGCGCCGGTCACCGGCAATGGGGCCCGGCTCTGTTGTTGACGGAGCCGCAACCGGCTAAAGCGGCGCAGACCTTCGACCCGCTGGTCAAACAACTGCAGACCAACCTGCTGACGCTGGGGTTCGACCTCGGCAAGGCGGATGGCTTCAACGGCCCGCGCACCGAACAGGCCCTGAGCGAATTCGAGGCGCTGTACCTGTCCGGCGCCAACCTCAAGGAGCCGCCCAGCCGTACCGCGCTGGCTGCAATCACCAGGAATTACGCCGATCTGGCGCGCGACGATGCGACCAACTTCAATGTCGACCGCGGCGTGCTGGCGGCGATTCGCCTGAGCAGCGTGCGCACCGGTGTCGAGTTTTCCTACCTTATGAAGCTCGCCGCGGTAGAGAGTGACTTCGACCCGCTCAGCGAGGCGACGGGTTCCTCGGCAACCGGCCTTTACCAGTTCACCCGCGAAACCTGGCTGAATACTGTAAAGTCACACGGCGACAGCTACGGGCTCGAGGCGTATACGAAGAAAATCAACTACTACATCGACAGAGACGGCAACCGGCGCCCGGTGGTACGCGACAAGACAGTGTACAAGCACCTGCTGGAGCTGAGAAAGAACCCCCGCATCTCGGCCATGATGGCAGCCGAGTCGGTCAAGGATAACGTGCGCAAGCTGACCCGCTCTTTCGACCGTGCACCGTCGCAGGCCGATCTGTATCTCACCCACTTCCTCGGCCCCGATGGTGCCATTTCCTTCCTGCGGGCGCTGAACGACACGCCGGATGCGCTTGCGGTGGATATGTTCCCCGCCGCGGCACAGAGCAACCAGGATATTTTTCACCCCAAAACCTGCAAACCGCGCACCGTGGACGAAGTCTACGAGCTGTTCGGGGAGAAGTTCAGCGCCTTGCGCTACGACCTGGCCACCAACTGAGCCCCGCGGATCGTCGGGGCGTGCGCCCCGCGGTTGAGTTGTACCCCGTCGCGTGCGGATAATAGTCCCGGCGTGCCACCTTCGGCCGCCGGCCTCCCACCAGGACCATGCCCGACAACACGCTCCTTATCCTCGCCAGCATCGGTATCCTGGCCAGCGCCTGCCAGTGGTTCGCCTGGTGGGTGAAACTGCCGGCGATCCTGTTCCTGCTGCTTGCGGGTATCCTGGCGGGCCCGGTCAGCGGCTGGCTCGATCCAGACGCCCTGTTCGGTGAGTTACTGTTTCCCATGGTATCGCTGTCGGTCGCGGTGATTCTTTTCGAAGGCAGCCTGACGCTGAAGTTCGACGAGATCAAGGGCCTGGAGCAGGTGGTGCGCCGCATGGTCTCCACCGGCATATTGTCGACCTGGGCGGTGACAACCCTGGCCACGCACTGGCTGCTGGAATTCTCATGGGACCTGTCACTGCTGTTCGGCGCGGTCACCGTGGTGACCGGACCGACGGTGATCGTGCCCATGCTGCGTACCGTCAGGCCGAGTGCCCATCTCGCCAACATCCTGCGCTGGGAAGGTATCGTGATCGATCCCATCGGCGCCTTGCTCGCAGTGCTGGTGTTCGAATTCATCATCTCCGGCAGCAACGGTGGCGCCCTGGGTCACACCTTGCTCAGTTTCGGTACGATGCTGCTGATCGGGCTGGTGCTTGGCGTGCTGGCCGGCCAGTTCCTCGGCACGACCCTGCGCAAGCACTGGCTGCCGGAGTACCTGCACAATGTCGTGACCCTGACGCTGGTGTTCGGCGTGTTCGCCATCTCCAACACGCTGCAGGATGAATCCGGGTTGCTCACCGTCACGGTGATGGGCGTGTGGCTGGCGAACATGCGCGGCGTGTCGGTGGAAAACATCCTCAACTTCAAGGAAAGCCTGAGTGTGCTGCTGATCTCGGGGTTGTTCATCGTGCTGGCCGCACGCATCGACTTTCTGCAGTTCCAAAGCCTGGGCTGGCCGGCGCTGGGTGTGCTGGCGATCATGCAGTTCGTGGCCCGTCCCCTGAAGATAGCGCTGTGCACCTGGGGCTCGACGCTGACCTGGGCCGAGCGTGCGCTGCTCGCCTGGATTGCGCCGCGCGGTATTGTCGCTGCGGCGGTCGCGGCGCTGTTCGCCATGCGGCTGCAAGGGCAGGGGTTCGCCGCGGCGGAGCTGCTGGTGCCGCTGACCTTCATGGTTATCATCGGTACCGTGGTGCTGCAAAGCAGTAGCGCGCGGCTGATCGCCACCTGGCTCGGTGTCGCCGAACCCGAACCGCGCGGTTTTCTGATCGTCGGCGCCAATCCAGTGGCGCGCACCATCGCCAGAGCGCTCAAGAAACGCGGCTACGACTCGCTGCTGTGCGACAACAACTGGAACAACGTGCGCGCCGCGCGCATGGAAGGCCTGAACACCTTTTACGGCAACGCGGTATCCGAGTACGCCGACCGGCGCCTGGACCTGGTCGGCATCGGGCGGCTGCTGGCGATGTCGCCGCAACGCGAACTCAACGCCCTGGCGGCGCACCGCTACCGGCGTGAGTTCGGTGACAGCAATACCTTTACCCTGCTCACCAGCACCGACAAGGACGACAGCAAGCACAGTATACTGCCGCCGGCCGGTTCGATCGCGTTCGGCAACGACGTCAGTTACGCCAGGCTCTCGGCCCTGCTCAGCGAGGACGCCGAGATGCACGAAACCGGCCTGTCGGAGAATTTCGACTTCGACGCCTATTACAAAAAATATTACAGGAAAGCCATTCCCCTGTTCGCCATCGACCCGCGCGACCGCCTGCGCATCTTTACCGCCGAGCATGAACTCGAACCCGGGCCCGGCTGGACCCTGTTGAGCCTGATTGCGCAGGAGGCAGAAACCGAGGCCGATGGGCAGACAGATACGCCGGCGGCAGACGGTGACGCCGCGTCGCCGCAACCGGCGTCATGACAGCGGTGTGCGGGGTAATACTGTACGTCAGGTTTTATGGCGGGCTGCGCTGAGCCTTGCGAGTCACGCGGTCGTGCGCAGGTCAAGTTTCGCGCAGCCCGACCCGAAGTTTCCGCCGCCTGTGCGAACCTCAACGGGAGTCCGGCCGGTCAGTGCTGTGCGGTGTCCGGTTCGTCAGTCTGACTGGTCTTTTCCTTGACCCACTCGACCCCTTTGGACACCCCTTCGCGGGTGGCCTCCCAGCCCTGTCTGGATTTGTCCATGGTCCAGTCGACAGCCTTGCCGGTGCCTTTCCTGGTCGCATCCCAGCCCTGGCCGGTTTTCTCAACGCTCCAGTCGAAGGCCTTTTCGGCGCCGTCGCGGGTGGCATCCCAGCCTTGCTGCGACTTCTCCACGGTCCAGTCGATGGCGTGTTCGGCGCCTTCCCGGGTGGTATCCCAGGCCGAGGGTTCATCCTGCGCGACCGGGGCGGCGAGCAGGGGCGCTGGCAGGACCAGCAACAGGATCAGCAGGCGTGCACAGTGTATTCGTTCGATAAGCATGGCGTTTCCCGTTTCCTGAAACCGGTTAAGAAAGCAATAGCCGGGCCAACCCTGGCCGCGTGACCCAATCCGCTGTAGCGACCGCGGTTCTTCCTGTCGCCGCAAACAGCAAACCCGCCCGGAACGTCTCCGACCGGCGACAGGTGGACGTGCGCGCGCGACGGTTTACCGGTGGTGTACTGCCGATTCAGCCTTCGACGCCGCTTTCGATCCACTTGCGAATGCGGTTGGAATCACCGAAGGGCGTCAGTTTGCCGAAGGAGTTCAACAGGACGATGACCAGCGGCTGATCGGCAATCTCCGCCTGCATCACCAGGCAGCGCCCGGCCTCGTTGATGTAGCCGGTCTTGCTGAGCTGGATCTCCCAGTGTTTGTTCTTCAGCAGCCGGTTGGTATTGGCAAAACGGAGTTCGCCGCGGCCTTTGTAGGGACGGACACTCATGCGGCGTGTCGTTGTCGCCGAGCGAATCAGGGCGTAGCGCCTGGCTGCAAGCACCATCTTCGCCACGTCGCGCGCCGAGGCAACGTTGCCGGCATCCAGTCCGGCAGGGCCGACAAAGTGACTGTCGGTCATCCCGAGCGCCCTGGCCTTGCGGTTCATGGCCTTGACGAATGCCTCCTGGCCGCCGGGGTAGGTGCGGGCCAGCGCGCTCGCGGCGCGGTTCTCGGATGCCATCAACGCCAGGCGCAGCAGCTGTTCGCGGGTGAGCCGCGCGCCGTATTCCAGCCGCGAGCCGGTAAGCCGCTCCAGGTCACGGTCGTCCTTGGTGATGGTGATGGTTTCGTCGAGCGGCAGCGATCGGTCCAGTGTCACCATGGCGGTCATCAGCTTGGTGATCGACGCGATGGGACGCGGTTCGTCCACGTGCTTGGCATACACCACCTTGCCGGATGGCTCCATGATGAGCGCGGCGATCGACTGGAGTTTCAGCTGCTTCGGGTTGAGGTTAGACCAGGGGGTGGCGGATTGCCCCGCGCCGGTATCCTTGCTCAGTGCCGCAAGTTGTTGCGGGTTTTCCGTTGCGTCGGTACTGCCAAACAATAAAGCCGCCGACAGGCAGCAAAACAACAACAGGTTTTTGTTCATCGTGCGGCGAGTTGGTGTTTATCCATGTAGCCGAACTTTGACGCAGTCATGCGCGAATTGCAAATGGCTGCGGCGCGGTTCTTTAGCACGGACTGCGACGCCGACTGTGACAGCCGGTTACACCGGCACCGACATGCCTGCTATCTATGCAGTTGCATTGCGACTGGCAGGGGCACTCAGCTTGTTGCTGATGCGCTGGCGCCGATGCTGTTGCTGCGCATTGCCCGGCAACAAATCGCAGCAACGCTGCGCCGCCGCCAGGTCCTTGCTGATGTGTTCGTGATATTTCGCCAGCCGTTCCAGCGACTCCGTGCAGCCATCGGCGGCGAGCGATTCCCACAGCGCCACGGCCTGTCGCCAGTTACCGACACGCCGCCACAGGCGTGCGAGCAAGCGCCTGCCGTCGTCGCACAGGTGCTCGACATGTGCTTGCAGCAGTTGGCGCGCGCCCGCCTCGTCGCTCGCCGCGAGCCAGCGGGCCAGGGCGTGGATGTCCACGCCGAAGGCCAGCGGTTGCGCAATCGCCTGCGCCAGCGCGCTGTGGGCCACGGCCAGAGAGACTATGTCCTGCCGGTTGTGTTCGACCACCTTGATGAGCGGGCCGGCCTCGCCGCCGCGCATATAGCCGAACCAGGCCGCGGGCGCTTCACTGCCGGGCAGGTCGTCGACACGGCTGAAGCCCAGCAGCTGTTGCTCCACGCTCAGCAGGCGGCAGTCGCGCCAACGCTTGCCGAACAGGCGCCGCACCGGGTGCAGCAGGTCGGTATGCGGCAGTCGCGCAAAGCTGCAGGCCAGACCCTGCATGCGATAGCGCGTCAGCAGCAGCGGCAGGTCGTAGCTTTTGCCGTTGTAGCTCACCAGCCGGTCGTCGGCCGACAGGCGATCGGCGAGCGCCGACAACAGGGCACCTTCCGCGGAAAACCGCGTCAGCAGAAACTGGCTCAGCTCGATCGCATCGTCGCCGACCACCGCGATACCGACGAGGAAGGCGAGGGTGCCGCTGCCGCCGGACAGGCCCGTGGTCTCGGTGTCGATGTAAATCCGGCGATGGCTGTCGCCCGGTGCATCTCCCGGCAGGCATGGCTTGTCGCGCAGGCTGTGCAGTGCGATGGCGCCGAGTTCGCCGGTCAACGGCAAACGCTCGCGGATGCAGGTCACGCCGTCGGCGATCAGTTCCCCGCCGAGGCGCCGGGAGAGTTCCTGCGCGGACACGCGCGGGGATGCGAGTGCTTTTACGCGGTTCGCACTGCGGCTGCGACCTCGCTGCTCCAGTTGGGCGATGCGCTCGCGCAAGCCGGCCACCGAGGGTTTCGGCGTGCTCGCCGCGGGCGCGGCACCGGCCTGCGACTGCAGGTGTGACAGCCGGGACTTAAGATCCATGGCCGGACAACAGACCCAGCACCGTCAGCGCCACCTGTTTCGGCGAATAGCCGCGCACTTCGTCGCTGGCGAGTA
>JASFNS010000076.1:0-7899 GCA_050116915.1 Thiogranum sp.
AGGACCCGGTTATGGAACTCTCTGCCGAAGATGCGCTGCGCCTGAATGTCCTGCTGGCCAACCCGCTGCAGGCAGTGCGCATCGACGAGTCCTCGATGACGGTGCATGCGCTGTCCGAGCAGGGCGAGGCCAGCGTCAGCCTGAACCCGCGCGGGCGTGACGACCAGTACCTGAAAAAAGTACGCGAGCTGCTTTCCAGCCAGGTACTCGGCTCGCCGGGCGGATACCCGGTGTTCCTGCGCCGATGGACCCGCATGGGACAGGCGCGCGACCACAGTCTCGAACAATTGCTGCTGCTCGGGGAACCCGAGGCCGTGGTTGCAGTGGTGCACGCCGCCGGACTCAGCGACGAGATCGCCCGGCGGGCCTGGTGGGCCATGCCGGTGGCGGACAACGCCCGTCGCATGCTGGAGCGGGAGTGCGTCGTCAATGGCTCCATGGGACCGGTGCTGGCCGAATTCCTGATCGAGTTTCTCCCCTTCGAGACCGAACATCGCGCCATGATCGAAACGGTGCGTCTGGTTCTGCAACCGGGACTGATCGACGCTGAAATGCGCGAGAAACTCTGGCGCCAGGCCAAACGCAGAAACTCCTATTACATCGGCTTTATCGACGCTATACCGGACGAGCTTCCGGAAGTCGGCCGGCCACGTGCCGATGCCGAGACGGTACACCAGCGCCTGCAGCCGCTGCTGGAATCCGGCAACCCGGTTGCGCAGCAACTGTGCCGTTGCCTGAGTGAGCGTGGCCAGGCGCTTCTGGCTACCGCCGAGGTGGTCATGAAAAAACCCACCAACCAGGACGTGGTGGTCGAATTTCTGAAGTCCATCCAGCGCTATTTTTCGGCTGTCTGCCCCAACAGTGATCCCGGCGCCGACATGCAGACCATCGTCGCCGATGCGCAGGCGCTGCTGGACGTGCCGGCTGTGTGCCCGACGACTACCGCTGTGCAGCAGGTGCTGGCGGCGCTGCCCGATTACCGCGAGGATATCGCCGCCCTCCTGGCGCTGTCGTGGGTAGGGGAGCCGCTGGTTAACCCGATCTTCGCACGCACCGACGCCATCGGCTCGGTTATGCGCAAGAAGATCGAACCGGTAACCACGCTGGTCCAGCAACAGTTCGACCAGTTGCGCGGCACACGTGGATAACAGTATTGTGGTTATTTTACCAGTATCGCCGGTGCCTGCAGGCACCGGTGCCATCATTCTCAGGTCAGGAAAATATGTCTGAAGTTATTATGTACTGCACCCGGTTCTGCCCCTACTGTATCAGCGCCGAACGGTTGCTCAAGGCCAAGGGCGTGGCGATCAACAAAATACCCGTCGACCACGACATGGCCATGTGGGGTGAGATGGAGAAGCTTACCGGTCGCAACACCGTGCCGCAGATCTTCATTGGGGATTATCACGTCGGCGGCTATGATGATCTCGCTGCGCTCGAACGTCGGGGCGAGCTGGATGCCTTGCTGGAGCCGGTGTTGAGCGCCAGCAAGGCGTGAGGTAAACACAGTGGACTTTTTCCCCGTATTCCTTGATCTGGAAAACCGCAACTGCCTGGTGGTCGGCGGTGGCAGGATCGCTGCACGCAAGGTGGCTTTGCTGCTGCGTGCGGGCGCCGCCGTGCAGGTGGTGGCGCCGCAGCTGTGCAATGAACTTGCCGGCCTGGCGAACGACGGGCGCGTTGTCCATCTGCGACGCGAGTTCGCCGACGCAGATATCGAGGGCAAGGTGCTGGTGATTGCCGCTACCGACCGCGAAGCGGTAAACCGGCGGATATCTGAACTCGCCACGGCGCGCAACATCCCGGTCAATGTGGTCGATCAGCCCGAGCTGTGCAGTTTTATCGTCCCCTCGGTCATTGACCGCTCGCCGGTGCAGGTGGCGGTATCCACGGGAGGCAGTTCACCGGTGCTGGCGCGTTTGCTCCGGGCGCGACTGGAAAGCTACGTACCGGCGGCCTACGGGCGCCTGGCGCGTCTGGTGGAGAGTTTTCGCGAACGGGTGAAACAGCGTTTCAGCCGCGTCGAGCAGCGCCGCCAGTTCTGGGAAAACGCCCTGCAGGGCGAAGTCGCGGAGCTGCTGTTCGCCGGGCGGGACGAGATTGCCCGGCAACAGCTGGAGCGCGAACTGGCCGGGAGCGAGGACAACCCGCACCCGGTCGGCGAGGTCTACCTGGTGGGGGCGGGACCGGGCGACCCGGACCTGCTGACGTTCCGCGCCCTGCGCCTGCTGCAGATGGCCGACGTCGTGGTTTACGATCGTCTGGTTGCGCCACCGATTCTGGAACTGGCGCGGCGTGACGCAGAGCGCATCTACGTCGGCAAAGAACGCGACAATCACGCGCTGTCACAGGAAAATATCAATCAATTGCTGGTGAGACTGGCGAAAGAAGGCAAGCGCGTGGTGCGTCTGAAGGGCGGCGATCCGTTCATATTCGGGCGCGGCGGCGAGGAGATCGCAACGCTGATGGAAAACGGTGTCGCCTTCCAGGTGGTGCCGGGCATTACCGCGGCATCCGGTTGCGCTACCTATTCGGGCATCCCGCTAACTCACCGTGACTATGCACAGTCGGTGGTCTTCGCCACCGGCCATTTGCAGGACGGGACGGTGGACTTGAACTGGAAGGCCCTGGCACACCCCAACCAGACGATCGTCTTCTACATGGGGCTGCACGGTGTCGGCGTGGTGTCCAGTCAGCTGATTGCACACGGGCTGTCCGCGGATACCCCGGTGGCACTGATCCAGCAGGGCACCACCCAGAATCAACGCGTCGTGGTGACAACCCTGGACAGGCTGGAACAAACCGTCAGGGACGAAGCACTCAAGCCGCCTACCATTATCATCGTCGGCAAGGTGGTTGAACTGCACAAGACGCTGGAATGGTTCAAGCCGCTGCCGGGCGCCGATCCGCGCCCGTTCGGCGGCACACCACACGTTTAGTACGCATTCATGGACCCCGATTTCTGGCACCGGCGCTGGCGGGACAACCGGATCGGTTTCCACCAGGGCGAAATCAATCCGCACCTCGTGCGCTACTGGCAACGACTCGGCGTCAAGCCGGGAGGGCGTGTGTTGGTCCCTCTGTGTGGCAAGAGCCGCGATATGGCCTGGCTTGCCGAAAGCCACCCGGTACTTGGCGTCGAACTCAGTCCGAAGGCTGCCGGGGATTTCTACCGCGAAAGCAACCTGACGGTCACGCCGCGCCATGAAGACCCGTTCATCGTGTACCAGTCGGGGCCGGTCGCGCTGCTGTGCGGTGATTTCTTCGACTTGCAGCCTGCGCACACCCGGGGGATTGCTGCTGTGTACGATCGCGCGGCTTTAATCGCCTTGCCGGCCGACATGCGGCCGGCGTATGCAGCCAGACTCGGCGCGTTGCTGGCCTCAGGGACGCCGATGCTGCTGATCACGCTGGCGTATGAGCAGGCGCAGATGGACGGTCCGCCGTTCTCGGTGGAAGCGGCCGAAGTCGAGGCGCTGTTCGCCGCAGACTGGCGAATCGAATCACTGCAACGCGACGACATACTGGACGACGAACCGAGATATCGTGAGCGTGGCCTGTCCCGGCTCGCGGAGCACGTCTATCTTCTGACCAGGCGCTGAGTCCGCGGGGTTTTGCGTAACATTCCCGAATTACCCAATAAGCGTTTGAATCTCAATTAATTCTCCCGTGTGCCGCTACAGGCCATGAAGACCATGGACGCGGGAAAAATTTGAGTATTTAACGTTATATCAATGGCTTAAAGGGATGTTACAGCATGCACAGGATTCCACTCGCTAGCCCCGGGCTGCGTCACTTCGCGATTTTCTTCAATTATCTGCTTGCCCTGGTACTGCTGGTCTCGGCGGCATCCGCGAGTTTCGCCGCCGCCGGGCGCAGTGGCGTGGACGCCGTTCTGCTCATGGACAGCTCGGGCAGCATGGCCAAGAACGACCCGCACAAACTGCGGATCCCCGCGGCCAAGTTGTTCATGTCGCTGCTCGGACAAAACGACCGCATCGGTCTGATCAGTTTCAGTGACAACGGATATCCGGTTTTGCACCTCACTGCACCCGGTCCGGAACAAAATGCGCGCATCCTGGCGTCCGCCGACCAGGTGTCTTCGCGCGGCGTCTATACCAACCTGTACGCCGCGCTTGCCAAGGGTGTGGAAATGCTCGACAAGGAAGGCCGGTCAGGGCAGGAAAAAATGCTGGTGCTCATGTCTGACGGCAAAATGGATGTCGGCGACACTGACGAGGACTGGCGGCTTACGCAACAGTTGCAGGGCGAACTGCTCAAAACGATCAGCGACAGGCATATCAAGGTCTACACGATCGCTTTCACGGAAAGCTCCGACGTGGCTCTACTGCAGGACGTTGCCCGCAAGAGCGGCGCCCTGTTCGAGCTGGCCCGGACTGACGCCGATCTGCACGAAGTCTTCAGCGATATTTTCGAAACCGCCAAGTCACCCGACATGCTGCCCATCGACGGCGGGGAATTCACGGTTGATGCCTCGATCGACGAAGTGACGATCGTTGCTTCCAAGGAACGCGGGGACGTACGGATTTTTCTGCAGTCGCCCGATGGCAGCAAGTTCAGTTCGGACAATGCCGGCGACAAGTTGAAATGGTTCGTGTCGGAGCACTTCGACATGATTACATTGCCCGCCCCCCGGGCAGGCACCTGGAAACTGTTGTTCAGCGGCGGCCACAATCGCGCCTATATCGTTACCAACATGGCGCTGAACCACAATCCCCAGCAGCCGAATCTGGAGGCGGGCAAGGACATGGTGCTCGAGAGCTGGCTGGAACAGGACGGTAAACTTCTGGACAAGGAAGCGGTGCTCACCAATACCCGGTTCACCTTGAAGATCCAGGGCCCGGACGGTGCCGCCGACATCGCGCTATACGACACCGGGCAGTACGGGGACAGGAAAGCGGCCGACGGAATTTACTCCAACACCCTGTCTTATGAGCATCCGGGTGCCTACCGGATGGATATTATTGCCGCAGGCGAGACCTTCAAGCGTCAGAAGACCGTTCACTTCGAAGTCGCCGCGGCACCACCGGGGCTGAATCCGCCAGTGCCAGAGCCGGCGGCGGCCGCACCCGAAGCAGAACCGTCCGCGAGTACGCAAGCGCCAGCCGATGACGTCACACCGCCTGCGCAACCGGCACCCCCGGTCGAACAGCCGCCCGTCGCTGAACCGCCGCAGCCGAAAAAGGCAAGCAAGCTCGGCCTGGCTGTCGGCGTTTTCGTCGGCGTCAACCTGTTGCTGGGACTGATCGGGTTCGGCGTATGGTGGTTTCTGAAGAAACGCAAAGCGAAGCCCGCAGAGCCGGAGGAGGACGCCGACGAGATTTAGGCAGGGCCGCGCCTGCAAATCAATCCGCTGTCGACAATGCGACTGCCAATGGACGACTTTCAGATCGATATCTATACCCTTTTCGCGGTGGCCGAGTTTACCGTCCTGCTGCTGGTGCTGGCGGTCGTGTTGCTGCTGCGCAGCAAGGCATTGAGCGCGCGCGTGCGGATGTTGCAGGGTGAGTTGAAGAAAGCCAACGCCGAGGCTGACCCGATCGGCTTTGATCAGTACCTGCGCGATGCGATCATCCGTAACCAGGCGCTCATCGAGGGCGCGGCCGTAGCCGAGGACAAGGCGGAAAAAGATGCCGGTGAACTGCTGTGCCTGCGCAAGAAGTTTCTCGAACTGGAACTCGCGGCGCACGCGCTGGAAAAGAACCCCGTGCAGTTCCAGCACACCCTGGCGACCGGTTTCAGCGAACTGATCGAGCAAATGCGACCGGAAGCCGAAACGGTGACACTGGCCGCGGCGCAGGAACCGTCCGTACAGCCGTCGTCAGCGACCGCAGATGAAGCTGCCGCGCCGCGCGGCACGCTGGATACTCACGACCAGGAGTTCAATCGACTGAAGCAGGTCATCAACAACCAGCAGGATGCCATGTCGGCGCTGCGCGCCGAACTAAAAGCCCGCGAAGCCGACATCGAGGACCTCGACGGCATTCTGCGCAAGCTTGACGAATTCGAGCAGCACGACGGGGAATTGCAGCAGTGCCTCAAGATACTTGAGCGCGAAAATGAACAACTGAAGGCGGCGAAATCATCAGACAGGGGCGACGCTGCGAAGGTCAAAAGTCTGAGTCCGGCGCAGCTGGGCGGGTTGAAAAGCATGATCGGCAACCAGCAGAAAACCATCGCCAATCTGCAGGACCTGATCAAAGAACTCGCGCCGGAGGCCAGTAAGGCCGCCGACCTGGAAGCCGCCATCAGCGGTATTCAACGCGCCAACCAGGAACTGAACAGCTGTGTGGCCGTGCTCGAGGACGAAAATGCCATGTTGCGTGCCGAGCTGGAGTCCGTCAACGCGCAACTCGATCGCCAGGAGGCGCTACGTGATGCGGCTGCCGACGCGGTCAGCGTTGTGCGGGATGACAGTGAGCCGGAGGTCGACGAGGCGAGCGCCGACGGTAGTTCCGCCGACGACGAAAAGCAACAGCTCGAGATCAAGGTCCAGGAGCTTGAGGCGCTGGTCGAGTTCAAGGATGCAGCCATCGAGGAGCTGGAAAAACAATACAACAAGCTGGAAGCGAAGTACCACGCGCTGAGCGGGGGAAAATAGGCCGAGCGGCTACGGCTCGGCCTGTTGCCGCTTGCCGACAGTTTCCGCCGCTGGCTCTGCAGCGGGCTTCACTCGAGGGTATACTACGGCTTTCGCGCCGCCTTCGGGTGGATACATTCCGGCCCGGACTGTTGTACTGAATGCCACCTAAAAAGCCACCCAGGAAACCGACAAATCGACGCCGCCGCACCAGCAAGAAACGGCGTCGTTCCCGCAAAACCTCTTCGTTTCCCTGGACCAAGGTCATCGTCAGTGTGCTGGTGGTGATAGTCGCCTACGTGGCGTTTCTCGATTTCCAGGTCTACCGTAAATTCGAGGGTAACCGCTGGTCCCTGCCGGCGCGCGTGTACGCACGGCCGTTGGAGCTGTATACGGGGCTGCAGCTGACCGCCGCACAGTTCGCCAATGAGCTAAAGGCATTGGGTTACCGTTTTGTGAGTCGGCCGCGCCGGGCCGGTGAAGTGTCGCGCAGCGGCAATGATTTTCAGCTCATCAGCCGACCCTTCGATTTCTGGGACGGCCGCGAGGTGTCGCACGCGCTGCGCGCGAGTTTTACGGACTCGCATCTGGGAAAATTAAAAGATGACGGCACCGGACAGTCCGTGGCTCTCGCGCGGCTGGACCCGCTGGAGATCGGCAGTATTCATACGGCTCGCCAGGAGGACCGTATCCTGCTGCGACTCGACGAAGTTCCCGATACCCTGGTGAAGGCGCTGATTGCCGTGGAGGATCGCGGCTTTTACCAGCATGCGGGTGTTTCGCCGCGTTCGGTGGCGCGCGCTCTGTGGGTCAATCTCCGCTCCGGACGGGTGGTACAGGGAGGCAGCACGCTGACCCAGCAGCTGGTGAAGAATTTCTTCCTCAGCAACCAGCGCAGCCTGTGGCGCAAGATCAACGAGGCGATCATGGCCTTGTTGCTGGAGCGTCGCTACGACAAGGATGAAATTCTCGAAGCCTACCTGAACGAGGTTTACCTGGCCCAGGACGGGCAGCGTTCGATTCACGGTTTCGGGCTCGGCAGCCGCTTTCTGTTCCAGCGGCCAATCGGTGAACTGAGTACGGCGCAGATGGCGTTGCTGGTCGGGATGGTAAAAGGACCGTCTTACTACGATCCGCGCCGTCACCCGGAGCGTGCGCTGGAACGCCGCAACCTGGTGCTCCAGGTCATGCTGGAGCAGGGTATCCTCGATCGCGCCCAATACCAGAAGGCCCGCAATGAGAAGCTCGGCCTGGTGACGGCAGCCGCCGGCACCAGCAAGACCTTCCCGGCGTTTCTC
>JASFNS010000077.1:0-7837 GCA_050116915.1 Thiogranum sp.
CCACACACCTCGCAGGAGTCGCCGTACTGGTCGGCAGCTCCGCAGCGCGGGCACTCGCCCTTGATGAACCGGTCCGGCAGGAACATTTCCTTTTCCGGGTCGTAGGCCTGGGTGATGGTTGCTGTCTCGATATGGCCGGCGTCGCGCAGGCGCGTGTAGATCAGCGTCGACAGCGCGCGGTTTTCGTCCGAGTGCGTGCTGTGGTAGTTGTCGAAGTCGATGAGAAAATCGGCAAAGTCAGCGCGATGTTCCTCGGCGACCCGGGCGATCAACGTCTCGGGGGCAATCCCCTCCTGCTGCGCTCGCAGCATGATGGGTGTGCCGTGCGCGTCATCGGCGCAGACATACACGCAGTCGTGACCGCGCATCTTCTGGAAGCGCACCCAGATGTCGGTCTGGATGTATTCGACCAGGTGGCCCAGGTGGATCGACCCGTTGGCATAGGGCAGGGCGCTGGTGACCAGCATGGTGCGTTTGGGCTGCGGCATGAAATATCCTGACTGCATCGACAGATAGCCGCGCATTATGCCAGATCGGGCCAGTGCGCCGTAAGGCTTGGGAGAGGCGGGGGTATTTTCGCCCCCGCGGACCACGCGGTTCGGCCAGGACCCAGTAACCGCACAAAACCGAATGAAGACCCGATTTTGCAAATTGTGTACAATCGCGCCTCAATTTTCCACAGTTTTTCAAGGCCCGACGGCCGCTTACAGCAATTGACGAGGAACCGAGCATGGCAGACCTGTCCAAAGAGCAGATCGAAGCGAAGCTGAAAGAATACATCGATCCGTACATGGAAAAGGACCTGGTGTCCACCAAGTGCGTTCGCAACGTCATGATCGAGGGCGACCAGGTGGTGGTCGACGTGGTCCTGGGTTTCCCGGCCAAGGGCTACATGGACCAGCTGGCCGCCAAGCTGAAGGAAATGGTCGAATCCATCGATGGCGTGGCCAAGGCGCGCGTCAACGTCAATATGGCCATCGAGGCGCACTCGGTGCAGAAGGGCGTTAAAACCATCAGCGGTATCAAGAACATTATCGCGGTGGCGTCGGGCAAGGGCGGGGTCGGCAAGTCCACCACAGCCACCAACCTGGCGCTGGCGTTGTCGGCCGAGGGCGCCAGCGTCGGGGTGCTGGACGCCGATATCTACGGCCCCAGCCAGCCGCGCATGCTGGGTATCCACGGCAAGCCCGAGTCGAAGGACGGCCAGACGCTGGAACCGCTGGTCAGCTACCATATCCAGACCATGTCGATCGGTTTTCTGGTCGACGAGGAAACGCCGATGATATGGCGCGGCCCGATGGTCACCCAGGCGCTGCAACAGCTGCTGGGCGATACCAACTGGACGAACCTGGATTATCTGGTCATCGATCTGCCGCCGGGCACCGGTGACGTGCAGCTGACCCTGGCCCAGCAGGTCCCGGTCAGCGGCGCCGTGATCGTCACCACGCCGCAGGACATCGCCCTGCTGGATGCGCGCAAAGGGCTCAAGATGTTCGAGAAGGTCGAGGTGCCGGTGCTGGGTATCATCGAAAACATGAGCATTCATATCTGCAGCGAGTGCGGGCACGAAGAGCACATCTTCGGTGAGGGTGGCGGCCAGCGTATGTCCGACGACTACGATGTCGATTTTCTGGGTGCGCTGCCATTGGACAAGAAGATCCGCGAGGAAGTCGACTCCGGGCGCCCCTCCGTGGTCGCCGACCCGGACGGACGGATCGCACAGATCTACCGCGAGATCGCTCGCCGCACGGCTGCCAAGCTGGCACTGAGGTCAAAGAACTACGCGGCGAAGTTCCCGCAGATCGTCATCCAGAACAATTGATGTCTGGGCGCCTCGACGTACCGGGGCGCATCACAGGCAAAGCCGGCGTAAGCGCCCGGCGCAGGGCAGGGGGCAGTGGCAACCCGCGTGATGCCCATCGCGGCGTGGCGGGCTGCAATCCGGCGGTAGTGTGGCAGCCCCCTCGCTGTGCAGCCGCGTGGTCAAACCACTTTTCACACCGTCTCATCCCCTGTATCTTTGCGGCTTTAATTCTCATCAGGACGCGCGATGTCGATAAAATCCGATCGCTGGATACGCCACATGGCGGAACACGAAGGCATGATAGACCCCTTCGTGCCCGGCCAGATGCGTGAACACGAGGGTGTGGGCAGGGTGATTTCGTACGGGACATCCAGTTACGGCTACGATATCCGTTGTGCCGACGAATTCAAGATTTTCACCAACATCAACTCGGCCATCGTTGATCCAAAGAATTTCGACGATAACAGTTTCGTCAACGTCAAGTCGGACGTGTGCATTATTCCGCCCAATTCCTTTGCGCTGGCGCGCACGGTGGAGTATTTCCGTATCCCGCGCAAGGTGCTGACCATCTGTCTGGGCAAGTCGACCTACGCGCGCTGCGGCATCATCGTCAACGTCACGCCGCTCGAGCCTGAGTGGGAAGGGCACGTGACGCTGGAGTTTTCCAACACCACGCCGTTGCCGGCGAAGATCTACGCCAACGAGGGCGTGGCGCAGGTGCTGTTTCTCGAGTCCGATGAAGTGTGCGAGACCTCTTACCGGGATCGCGGCGGAAAATACCAGGGTCAGACCGGAGTGACCCTGCCGAGGGCCTGAGTACTAGGGCGCCACTTCCAGGCTGGTGGCGTCACCGAAAGGCGCGAAGTCCAGCTTGCGCAGTTCGAGTTTGATCTTGATGCCGCTCTTTTTCGCTTTCACAAAGCGCACCGGGAAGTAGTCCAGCTCGGGTGCGCTCCAGACCCAGCTCTGGTCCTTGTCGTCATTGGTGCGCGCGACTTTCAGGGTGCGGTACACACCTGAGGTCAGCTCTATGTCTTCCTCGCCCAGAAGGGCAAAGCGGTAGTCCTTGATCCGCCCCTGACGGGGTACCTTGTAGTCGAACCTGGTGACACCGTCACGCAGGTCGAACAGCATTGCCAGCTGCATGACCAGCCGATCCAGCGCACCGTCCGGCAGGGCGATTTCCCAGTGCTCGCCTGCGCCGACGTTTCTGACCTTGCGGTTTTGCCAGTCGAACAGAAGGTGCGCGTTGTCATCGTCGTCGCCGTCTTCGCGTTGCGAGCGGTACTCGAGCGGCCGAATGTGACCGTCGACCAGTTGCCAGCGGCTGCTCTCGAGGGCGTCGTCAGAGCTGAACAGCGACAGGATCCCGCTGCTGCTGGATTCCTGTTTGTAAAGATAGCGGTCTTCACCTTCGCGCGTCAGGCTGATGGTGACGCTGCCGATTCCGATGCCGTTGGCGCTGGCGTCGTAGGTGGCGATGAATTCGGGGTAGGGCTGGGCGCTGTCGGCAGCGCTCGCGCCGGTGATCCCCGAGGCGAGCAGCAGGGCGCCGGCGAACAATGACAGGATCCTGTAATACATTTCGGTTCGGTTATTCCGGGTCCATTTGCAGTGGTTCGTGTAGCGGCTGCTGGTTGTACATCAGCTGTTGCCCGTCCCAGTGCACGCGCTTTTCGGCCAGCAGGCGCAGCGCTTCGACATACAGTCTGTGTTCCTGCGACAGCACTCGCGCAGCCAGCGATTCGGCCGTGTCGCCCGCCAGCACCGGAATGCGTACCTGTATGATCACCGGTCCGCCGTCCAGTTCCTCAGTAACAAAATGTACGCTGGCGCCGTGTTCGCGCAGGCCTTGTTCCAGGGCTCGCTGGTGGGTGTTCAGCCCGCGCAGCGCGGGGAGCAGCGAGGGGTGAATATTGATCAGCCTGCCGCGGTAATGCTGTACGAATCCCGGCGTCAGGATGCGCATGAAGCCGGCCAGCGCCACGAGATCGGGTTGGAAACCATCTATCAGCCCCTGCAGGGCGCGGTCATAGTCCTCGCGCACGGGATAATCCCCCGGGTCCAGTGCAAGCGTGTCGACATTCGCGCGCTGCGCATCCCCCAGGCCGGGGGCGTCCGCCCGGGTGCTGATCACCGCCTTGACGCTGGCGTGCAGCTCGCCCGCCTGGATGGCATCGAGTATGGCGCGGAGATTGGAGCCGCGTCCCGAAATCAGCACTACCAGGGAGAGCGGCTTGCCGGCGTCAGCCATTCAGATCGACACGCGCTGCGCCGTGACCCGCCTCCACGCTGCCGATCACCCAGGCGTGCTCGCCCGCTGCCTCCAGCAGCGCCAGGCAGGCGTCCACCTGCGCGGGGGCAACGCAAACCACCATGCCGACACCGCAGTTGAACGTGCGGTACATTTCGAAGTTGTCCACCTGCCCTTGTTGCTGCAGCCAGGTGAACACCGCCGGCCATTGCCAGCTGGTCGTATCGATTTTGGCGACGGTGTCCGCCGGCAGCACCCGCGGCAGGTTTTCCGGCAGTCCACCGCCGGTAATATGGCACAGGCTGTGGACGTCGACCTGTTCGAGCAGTTTCAGCAACGGTTTGACGTAAATGCGGGTCGGCGCCAGCAGCCAGTCGAGCAACGGCTTGCCGTCCAGCAGACTGTCGGTGCCGACGCCCGCGACCTCGATGATTTTGCGGATCAGCGAATAGCCATTGGAATGCGGGCCGGAGGCGGCCATGCCGATCAGCACGTCGCCGGTGCGGACCGCCTGGCCGTCGATAAGCCGGTCCTTTTCGACAATGCCGACGCAGAAGCCTGCCAGGTCGTAATCCCCGGCCTGGTACATGCCGGGCATTTCCGCGGTTTCGCCGCCCACCAGGGCAGCGCCGGCCAGTTCACAACCGCGACCGATCCCCTCGACGACGTCGGCGGCAATCGCTACGTCGAGCTTGCCGGTTGCGTAATAATCCAGGAAAAACAATGGCTCAGCGCCCTGAACGATGATGTCATTGGCGCACATCGCAACCAGGTCAATGCCGATGGTGTGATGGCGGCCGCTGTCGATGGCCAGCTTCAGCTTGGTGCCGACGCCGTCGGTACCGGACACCAGCAGCGGCTGGCGATAGCGGTCCAGCGGCAACTCGAACAACGCGCCAAAACCGCCCAGACCGGTGACTACGCCTTCGCGGTGGGTACGTGCGACAATCGGCTTGATACGCTCGACCAGTGCATTACCGGCATCGATATCGACGCCGGCGTCCCGGTAGCTGATCGGTGCTCCGGGTGGTGAAGGTTGCTGTCCTGACACTTCAGGCTCCGCGCTGGGGAAAAAGGCCATGTTACAAGGAAACCGCCCGCCTTCGCCATAGCACGGCAGGGTGGAGGCTATGGTATCTTAGCGCCCCAATCGCTATCCCCGAGGGAGAGATGTGAAGAAATTTTGCTTCCTGGTCCTGCTGTCGACTCTGCTCGCCGCGCCGCCGGTGAGCGCGACACGAGTCAGTCACCTGTTCGAGGCCGAGGTGGATGCCGCGGGCCGCGATACGACGGCGCGTGACGCGGCGCTGGGCGTTGCGCTCGAACAGGTCGTGGTCAGGCTGACCGGCAGCAGCGCCGCGCTGCAAAGCGCTGCTGGCGCAAACCTGCTGAAGGACCCGGGGCGCTTCGCCGAGCAGTTTCGCTTCAACGAGTTGCCGGCCACCGACACGCGGCCCGGACAGCTGAAACTGTGGGTGCAGTTCGACGGAGTGTCACTTTCGCGCGAGCTCCGCGAGGCCGGTCTGCCTTACTGGGGCGCCGAACGGCCGGACGTGCTGGCGTGGGTGGCGGTCGATGACAACGGACAGCGTTACCTGCTGTCGGAGACCGGCGGACAAGCGGCTGCCGAACCCCTGAAACAGGCGGCTCAACGACGCGGCCTGCCGTTAACGCTGCCGTTGCTCGATCTGGAGGACCAGCAGGGCGTCGCCTTCACCGATGTCTGGGGCGGGTTCCTCGGCCGCATCGAGGCCGCCTCGCAACGCTATAACCCGCAGGTCATTGTGACGGCGCGGCTGGAGCGGGACAGGCCCAACGGCGAGTGGCGCACTGACTGGCAGCTGATGGACCAGGGCACCCGGCAGAGCTGGAGTTCACGCGCGGCGACGCTCGAAGCCGCGGTCAATGGCGGCGTGGCCGACGTTGCCCAATGGCTAGCGCAGCGTTACGCGGTGATTGCGACACAGACCGGGGTGCGCGCACTGGTGGTCGACAATGTCCGCAATCTTGGTGACTATGCGAAATTATCCCGCTACCTGGCATCCCTCAGTCCGGTGGACCGGGTCGACGTGTTGCGCGTGGTTGACCAGGAAGTGGAGTACAGCCTCAGGCTGAACGCCGACGAGCGTAATCTCCTGCAGTTGATCGCGCTGGGCAGGGTCCTGCAGCGCACCGCCGATCCGGCGGGCTGGCGGTTTCATCTGAATCCGTGAAACGTAGCGATATCCCCAATCTGATCACTGTCGTGCGTATTTTGCTGGTGGCACCCATCAGCTGGTTGCTGGTGCGCCAGGAATTCGGGCCTGCGCTGGCGCTGTTTTTTGTGGCCGGTCTGTCCGACGGCCTCGACGGCTTTCTCGCCAAGCACTATGGGTGGACCAGCCGGCTGGGCGCGCTGCTCGACCCGCTGGCCGACAAGGCGTTGCTGGTTGCCTGCTACGCGGCGCTGGCCTGGACCGGACTGCTACCTGTCTGGCTGCTGGTGCTGGTTGTCGCGCGCGATGTGGTGATTGTCGCCGGCGCGGTAGTTTACAACTTCCGTATCCGGCGCCTCGAGGCACAGCCAACCCTCATCAGTAAGCTGAACACGCTGCTGCAGATTGTGCTGGTACTGCTGGTGATCGTGCAGCAGCTCGTGCCGTGGGTGAATGATGTCTGGATTCGCGTCCTGATCTATGCGGTGACCCTCAGCGTGGTGTGGAGCGGGCTCGACTATGTCGTGACCTGGAGCCGGCGGGCGCGCCAGAATCAATGAACGAGCAACTCCCGCTAGGCCTGCAGCTGCGGGCCTCGGCGCATTTTTCCAATTTCATTCCGGCTGCGCACACCGAGCTGGTCGACCAGGTGCAATGCATCGCCGCCGGCGGACCGCCGCGCCAGCTCTACTGTTGGGGCGCTGCCGGCAGCGGTAAAACCCACCTGCTGCAGGCGGCCTGCCGGCATGCGGATGCTACCGGCCGCAGCGCGGCGTACCTGTCTTTGCGAGACGCCGGGCAGCTGTCCCCCGCGGTGCTGGATGGCTGGGAGAACTTCCAGCTGGTTTGTATCGACGACGTCGAGGCTGCGGCCGGCCAGGCTGCCTGGGAAGAGGCCCTGTTTCACCTCTATAACCGCCTGGCTGACAGCGGTGGTGGCCTGCTGGTGAGCGCCGCGGTGGCGCCGGCACAGCTGGCTATCCGGCTACCGGACCTGGTATCGCGCCTGGGCGCCGCGCTGGTCTATCAATTGCACGCCTTGAATGACGATCAGAGCCTCGAAGCCATGCGTCTGCGGGCGCGCCAGTACGGCTTCGAGTTGCCCGAAGAAACCGGCCGCTACCTGCTGCGCCGGCTGCCGCGAGACCTGTCTGCCTTGATGAGTCTGCTGGAGCGGCTGGATACCGCATCACTGGCCGCGCAGCGCAAGCTCACGGTGCCGTTTGTGAAGTCGGTGCTGAAGCTCTAAGCGGCCGGGTCCTGCGGGGTGGCGCGAGTACTGCGCAGATAGGCGATGCCGCCCACAATCCAGCAAAGCGACAATAGCGTTTCAGTCAACGCCAGCCAGCGCGCCTCGGGATTGCTGTAGGCCTCCATGCTGCCATGGGTGAGGTACAGCAGCGACAGGAACAGGCTCCAGGCAACTGTGTAACGGCGCGCGCGCAGCAGTCCGCGCAGGGGCACGAACAGCGGTACTCCCAGCACCAGCAGCGCCACCCGCGGCGTCACCAGCTGCGGTGGCGACAACCAGCCGTACCACACAGGCAACAGCAGCATAATACCGAAATAGCCGGCCAGCAGCAG
>JASFNS010000078.1:0-7799 GCA_050116915.1 Thiogranum sp.
TTCCGGACAGGGATCTGGTAAACCTGAACGGTTCCGCCTTCGGCCGCAGCAGTGCACAACTGATGCGCGAAATCATCGGCTATGTCCCGATCGAGCCGGATGGCTCGGTACGCGTCAAGGTGCCGGCCAACATTCCATTTGCCATCAGCGTACTGGACAAGGACGGCAAGCGCATCACCGGCCGCCACCAGAACTGGCTGCAACTGCGCCCCGGCGAGATCATGAACTGTTCCGGCTGCCACGCGGCCAATACCGGCACCTCACACGGCCGAGCGGACGCCTTCAGCAGCATTTATAGCGGCGCACCCTTTGACGGCTATGTGTTCCCCAACACCGAAACCTTTTTCGCCGACACCGGCGAAACCATGGCCGAGGCGCACACGCGCATCGACCCCAGCGTGCTGAAACCGAGCGTCGACATTCACTATAGCGACGTGTGGACCAACGAAACAGCCGCCGGACGCCCCAAAGACACGGCCTTTGATTACAACTATGCCGACCTCGACCCTGCGCTCACAGCCCCGGTAAGCAGCGATTGCCAGAGCACCTGGAACAACCTCTGCCGCACGGTCATCAACTACGAGACGCATATTCACCCGCTGTGGAATCTGCCGCGCGGTACGGCCGGCGCAGACACCTGCACCAATTGCCATACCGACACCGATGCAATGATGAACCCCATGGAGCCGAAGGGGCAGTTGGACCTGACCGACGGCGCCTCTGACCAGAATGCCGATCACTTCAAGTCCTATCACGAGCTGCTGTTCAACGACAATGAACAGGTAATCGACATGGCTTCGGGCTTACTCGTCGACAAAATGGTTCAGGCCACCGACGGCGCCGGCAACCCGCTGTTTCAGACCGATGTCAACGGCGACCCGATTCTCGATGCGATGGGCAACCCCATTCCGGTCATGGTCCCGGTTACCGTCACGCCCAGCATGAGTGTCGCTGGCGCACGGGCGAGCAGCAGATTCTTCGACATGTTCAGCAACGCCGGCGACCCACGCAACGCGGTCACCAATCACGTCGGCTTCCTGAGCCCCGCGGAACTCAAGCTGCTCGCGGAATGGCTTGACATAGGCGGACAGTACTACAACAACCCGTTCGACGTACCACCGTAAGTTCCGGCAAAGAAATGGACTTTATACTCGATCAAAAAGGACACCCCGCCACCGTGAACAGAGTCAAGCGCGGCTGCCAGTACGCCCTGGCCTTTCTGCTGGCCTGCCTCATGAACGCCATGCAGCCAGCGCGGGCAGACGTGTTCGGCGGTCTGTTCGGCAGCAATGAGCCTGTGAGCGTGGAAGTCGCCGACCCGTACATCGAGCTGCATACCGGTGCCGGTGAAGGTTACCCCGTGTTCCACGTCGAGGAGCGCGGCGCCTGGATCGAGATCCTCAAGCGCAAAACCGACTGGTTCAAGGTGCGCACCGATAGGGGCAAGGAAGGCTGGGTGGCACGCGGGCAACTGGAGCGCACCCTGACGCCGGCGGGCACACAGATGGCCATCAGCGATACCACGAAGAAGGAGTTCTCCTTCCACCGCTGGGAAATGGGCGCCATGGGCGGCACGTTCGAGGACGCTGACGTCCTGACGATATACGGCGGGGTCTTCCTGACGCCGAAGCTTTCCCTTGAATTGTCCGCGTCAAAGATCTTCCCTGAATTTTCCAGCGGTGAAATGGCTGACGTGAGCATCAACGTGCATCCGTTCCCGGAATGGCGAATCTCGCCGTTCTTCGCGCTCGGTACCGGCCTCGTTCACTCGAACCCCGACACCACGCTGGTGCAGGAGCCCGACCGGACCGACCAGCTGGCGCACGCCGGCATAGGTATACGCGTATACCTCGCACGGCGCTTCGTGTTTCGCGCCCAGTACAAGAATTACATCATATTTCAGAGCACGGATGACAATCAGGAGATCAACGAATGGAAAGCAGGATTTGCCGTATTTTTCTGAGGTGCTGCATCCTCGCAACAGTGCTGGCAAGCACCGGCACGATGTCCGCCGCGGCAGCTGACCAGCCTGAGCAGGTAGTGCAGCCCGAAATCGAACGCCGCGACATCAGCGAAGCCGATATCGATACCGAGGATTTCGAAGTTGGTGCCTTTTTCGGCGCAATGAACGTCGAGGACTTCGGTACCAACCCGGTTTACGGCGCCCGTCTTGCCTACCATGTCACCGAATACGTGTTTGCCGAGGCCGCTTATGGACACACCGATACCAGCGAAACCAGTTTCGAACGCCTGAGCGGCTCGGCCCAGCTGCTCGATAGCAGCGATCGCAAACTGGATTACTACAATCTGTCGTTCGGCGTAAACGTCCTGCCGGGCGAATCCTTCGTTGCCGGCAAATGGGCCTTCACCTCCGACTTCTACCTGATCGGCGGCGTCGGCAGCACCAGCTTCGCCGGAGAGGACAATTTCACCTGGAATTTCGGTTTCGGTTACAAGGTGCTGGCCAACGACTGGTTGGCACTGCGCGTTGACGCAAGAGATCATGTCTTCGATGTTGACCTGCTGGGCGAAAAACAGACCAACCATAACCTTGAGTTTACCGGTGGCGTGTCGATCTTTTTCTGAAATGCGACCCGGTTAACGTTTTCGCGGGCCCCAGCTGCCGACAAACCGCAGGAGGCAGTGCGCCGGAAACGAGGCCAGTGCATCGACGCGACAACAGGAGAAAGAGCAATGAAAGCAATGACATTGAAAAAGAGCATGGCCGCAATAGGGCTGGCGGTCCTGTTTGCCAGCGCAGCCGCAACTGCCGACATCGCCGAGGGGCCCGCGCCGGACTTCACCCTGAAGAGCAGCAGCGGCGAAAACCTGCGCCTGAGCGAATTCCGCGGCGAAGTCGTCATGATCAACTTCTGGGCGTCCTGGTGCGGTCCTTGCCGGCAGGAAATGCCCCTGCTGGATGAACTTTACAGCCAGTACAAGCCGCTCGGCTTCACGATACTGGGCGTCAATGTCGAACAGGACCCCACCCATGCCAGACAGATGCTGAACGACAGCCCGGTGAACTTCCCGGTGCTGTTCGACAAGCAGAGCGAAGTGAGCAAACTGTATAACGTCGTCGCCATGCCCAGCACGGTGCTTGTGGATCGCGACGGCAATGTCCGTTACCTGCACCAGGGTTACAAACCCGGCTTCGAAGACACCTACCAGCAACAGGTACGCGCGCTGATCAGGGAGTGAACGTGATACGCACTGGAGGCCTCTTACTGTCACTGGGGATGCTGCTGCTCAGCGGATGCAGCAGCGTGGAACCCTGGGTAAAACCCTATGAACGGGCCCACCTTGCTGACCCTATCATGAGTTTCAGCCGGGACCCGGTCTCCGATACGTTTATCGGCCATGTCTACCAGGTCAGGGAAGGCGCCCGCGGAGCGGAAGGCGGACATGGAGGCGGCTGTGGGTGTAACTGACCGGTCGTCCGTATTAGCCTCAGCTCCGCGCGCCCGCCACCCTGACCGCGAACCGGGACCTGTCAACGCCATACTGAAGCGCCCCGGCGCAAGCCGTGGGGTTGCCGCGCTGCTGGTAACGGCGCTGGTAACACCGGCGCTCGATGCCGGCGTGCTGCCGGAAGACCGCGCCGACGCCCTGTATCACTCCTACGACGGCGGCGGCGTGAAAGTCACCGGCCCCTCCTACCTGGTACGCAAGGGCGACAACAAGCGTCTCTCCGGCGAAGTCAACTACTACGTCGACAGCATCAGCAGTGCGTCGATCGATGTCCTCACGCAGGGCAGTCCGTACAGCGAACAACGCACCCAATGGTCCGGCAACATCGACTATCTGCATGCTGACACCACCATGAGCGCCGGCTATACCTACAGCAGCGAGAGCGACTACAAGGCCGACACCTACAACTTCAGCATCAGCCAGAGCATGTTCGGCGACCTTACTACTATCACCCTCGGCTATTCGCGCGGCTATGACGATGTACTGGACAATTTTGACGCGACATTCAAGCAAAACGCCGACCATCAGAACTATCACGTATCGCTGTCGCAGGTGCTGACAAAGAACCTGCTGCTCAGCCTGAACTATGACGGCATCACCGATGAAGGCTACCTGCAAAACCCCTACCGTCACGTCCTGGTGCTAAACGACCCCAACGACCCGTCGGCCGGGGCCAACTTCACGACGCCGGAAAAATATCCCAACACCCATACCAGCAACGCGGTCTCGGCCAACTTTCTCTACTACCTGCCCTATCGCGCCTCACTGAGGGTTGGCTATCGGTACTACAACGACGACTGGAATATCAGCGCGCACACGGCTGACATCAGTTATACCCACCCGCTGCGCGACCGCTGGATCTTCGACGTCGGCTTCCGGTACTATCAACAGACACACGCGGACTTTTATGCCGACCTGTTTGATCGCCCGGACCAACAGAATTTCATGGCACGCGACAAGGAGTTGAGCGAGTTCAGGGACTACAGTGTCGGCTTCGGTCTGAGTTACAACCTGCTCGAACACGGCTGGGGCTATATCGACAAGGCGACGCTGAATTTCAACTATGATCATATCTGGTTCAGGTACGACGACTTCTCGGATGTCAGGGGCGGCGCCATTCCGCCGCAGGCGCCCGAATACGAATTCGACGCCGACGTTCTCCAGCTGTACGGCTCTATCTGGTACTGACAGGGCGCACCACCGTGCGTGGTCTTAAGATCTTTCTATCGCTGATGCTGGCCGCGCACACCGCCTGCGCGGGCTGGCTGCACGAAGACGCGGACATCATGGGCACCCGCATCACCGTGGAACTGTTCCACGACGATACCGCGGTGGCCCGTCAGGGTGTCGATGCCGTAATGGCGGAAATGCGGCGCATCGACAGCGACATGAGCCCCTGGATCGAGACCAGCGAGCTGGCCCGGCTCAACCGGGACGCCGCCACCCGGCCGGTCATCGTGAGTGACGAGCTGTTCAGACTGATCCGGACCTCGCTGCACTTTTCGGATCTTACTCACGGCGCCTTCGATATCACCTTCGCCAGCGTCGGTTTCCTCTATGACTACCGCAAAGGTGTGCGCCCGGACGACCAACAGCGGCAGCAGGCCACCGAGTTGATCAACTACCACAACCTGCTGCTGGACGAGGACAGCCACAGCATCGCCTATGGCAGGCCCGGCGTGCGCATCGATCTTGGCGGCATCGCCAAGGGCCACGCCGTCGACCGTTGCATCGCCCTTCTGCAGGTGATGGGCATCAAGCAGGCGCTGGTGACGGCGGGCGGCGACAGCCGCATGATCGGTGACCGTTGGGGCGGCCGCCCCTGGAACATCGGGGTGCGCGACCCGCGCGATGAGAAAAAACTGGTAGCGGTCATTCCGCTGGAGAATGTGGCCGTGTCGACTTCAGGCGATTACCAGCGCTACTTTGAAGAAAACGGCGTCCGCTACCACCACATCATCAATCCGACATCGGGGGACTCGGCGCGAGGCATGCACAGCGCGACCATCATCGGCCCGGATGCCACCACCACGGATGCATTGTCCACCAGCGTTTTCGTCCTCGGGGTCGACCGTGGGCTCGCGCTGGTCAACCGCCTGCCCGACATCGACGCCATTCTGGTCGACGCAAAGGGGCAGCTACACTATTCCGACGGCCTGTTACCCGCCAAAAATACCTCCAACAACGTCAAACCACCGACGGCCGACCCACACCCCTAGCTGTCGCCAGACCGCGGCCCGCGCCCGACACGCGACGCCAGAGACCATCTGTCGCGGATTTACGACATTTTTATCCGGCGTCTTCACTGTATCGCAGCGCAACCACGGCCAACCGGTTGATTGACTATGGATGGCACAGAGCTTGCCTTGGTTCCTGCAGAAATACGGTTAACAGGCGCCCGCAGCCCCCGGATGACCGGATTTGTGAACGGCCTCACGCTTGTGGCGTGACCGCAATTCCGGATTCGTGGCCTGCCTGCCGCTGATACTAGGACAAGGTGTAACCGCCCGGAACGCCGCAGGAGAGCGTATGCGCAGGATGATCACAGGATTGCTCGCCGGACTGCTGGTCTGGCCGCTGATGCTATCGGCGGACCAGAATCCCACCAGCGAAACCGGTATCAAGGAAGACGTTCAGACGCTCAAACAGCAGGTACTGGAGCTGAACCGCGACCTGTTCATGCTCGAAGAGGAACTGCTGTTCCCCTCGAACACCCAGGTGTCGGTGTTCGTCTCCATGGACGTCGGCGAATTCTTCAAACTGGACTCGGTACAGCTGAAAATCGACGGCAAGGAAGTAGCCGACTACCTGTACACCCCGCGCGAGGTTGATGCGCTGGTGCGAGGCGGCGTGCAACGGATTCACGTCGGCAATCTGCGTACCGGTGATCACGAGCTGGTCGCCTTCTTCACCGGCAAGGGGCCACACGGACGTGACTACAAACGTGGTGCGACCGCAACGATCAAGAAAGGCCTCGGACCCAAGTACGTCGAACTGAAGATTGTCGATCAGACCAACAACTACCAGCCCGAATTCGACGTCAAGGAGTGGTAATGCTGCCGCGCAGACTGCTGCTGTTGCTGCTATGGCTGGCGCTCGCGCCCGGCAATAGCGTCGCAGCATCAGACAAGCCCAAACAGGTGCTCGACCTTCACTACGGCGAAGTGTTGTTTCATTTCTATCAGCAGGACTATTTCACCGCGATCACCCACCTTATGGTGGCCCGCGAAGAAAACCTGCTGCAGCATCACGGCAAAGAATCGGAACTGTTGCTCGGCGGCCTGCAACTGTCATACGGCATGCTCGATCAGGCGGAAGCGCAGTTCCACCGCCTGCTCGACACGGACACCGACAGCGAGCTGCACGACCGGGTGTGGTACTACCTGACCAAGATCAACTATCAACGTGGCCACTACCAGAAGGCCTACAAGACGCTGCAGGACATCGGCAAGCCGCGCGACAAGGCGCTGGCTGCGGAACTTGCTTTGCTCACTGCCAGCATCGACATGAAACTCGACAAAAATGCCGAAGCGGCCGAGGCCCTGAAAAGCGCCCGCGCGCCGGAAGGCTGGCAGGAGTACCTGGAGATCAACCGCGGCATCGCCCTGATGCGTGCCGGCGAAATCGAACAGGGCCGCCAGGTACTGGACAAACTCGGCAAACAGTCGGCCGGCACCGAAGAACTGCGCGCCCTGCGCGACCGCGCCAACCTCGGCCTTGGCTACCAGCTGCTGCGTGCCGGCGACCCGGAGCTGGCGCGCGAATACCTCAATCGCGTCCGCCTGCAGGGCCCGTTCGTGCAGGCGGCAATGCTGGGTGCGGGTTGGGCCGATGCCGAGCTGGGCGACTATGAAAGCGCGCTGACACCCTGGATGAACCTGGTCACCGTCGGCGGACATCAGCCCGCCGCACAGGAAGCCCGTCTTGCGGTGCCCTATGCACTGGCCCAAATGGGCGACGGCCGACGCGCGGCCGATTTTTATGAACAGGCACTCGGCTATTACGACAGTGAACAGCAGCAGATCGAGCAGGCTATTGACGCGGCCCGTAGCGGCACCCTGATTTCACTGCTGAGCCAGGCCGACACCGGCACCTCCGGCGGCTGGCTGAACGAAGCGCCGACACTGAAGGGCGTACCCTCCGGGCGTTACCTGGTGGACGTGCTGGCCGGCAACCACTTCCAGGAGTCGCTCAAGAACTACCGCGACCTCGGCTACCTGTCGAAGCTGCTGAACCAGTGGCTGGACAACATGGACATCTACTATGCCATGGTTGATGCGCGGCGAGAGGCCTACGAACAGCGCGCACCCAAAATACGCGACCGACTG
>JASFNS010000079.1:0-7774 GCA_050116915.1 Thiogranum sp.
AGGCACGCGGATTGCGCCGATATCCGCCCGGCAGTCGCGCAGGCAGAACAGGCGGATGCAAAACCATCTCGGAACACCAGGTCGACGGCCACTGCTGTCATACCACCAGTGCGGCCTGGAAGCGCCGTGCGGAATAGTCGAGGAATCGTTCCAGGTCTCCACGTACCTTGTCGGACAGGGTTACCAGGCGCACCCGCCGGTCGTGTGTGTCACGGTATTCAAGCAGGAACCCCCCATCGATGGCGCTTTGCACATATTTCACAGCGGTGCGCGGGCAGACATTTGGCATCAGTGCATAGAGGTCGGTCTTGCGCAGCGTTTCCTTGCGCCGCAGCCACATATGGGTGAACAGGTCGCAATAGTCCAGGTGGCTCAGGCCGACGGCCTGGAACGTCTGCGCCCAGTGGATATCGATGTCCATAATCGCCTCGGCGATGGCGCTGCGCTGTGTAACGGTAATTCGACTCATCGTGGTTGCCAGACTCCGTGCAAGTGCCCGTTTGGAGTGCGAAGCCGCACCAAAGCGGTTCCAGAATCATGGTATTTTCCGCACTCCGGTTCAGACTATATGCAGAAATGCATGCAAAAATCCATAAATAACAGTTTTGGCATGTCCGTTGCTAACAGTATCGCCATGATGCCGGATAATTCAAATCGCGCGGAGGAATGTTGGCCATGAAGCTGCTGCTGTGCAAGACCCTCTGGGGCCACAGCGGGTCGGTAGAGCAGGCTGCTCAACTTGCCGTGGACGCCGGGTTCGGCGGCATCGAGGCGCCGGTGCCGATCGACACGCCGGCCACGGATCACTTTGCAAAAGTGCTGCAGGCGCACGGACTGGTCTGGATACAGGAAATCTGTACCGCGGGCAGTTACGTGCCGCGCCGGCACGCGGCAATCAGCGAGCACCTGCGGGATTTCGAATCCCAGTTACGACACGGTCTCGATATCGGTGCGCGTTTCGCCAACGTCATGGGCGGTTGCGACGCCTGGGAGATCGACGACAGCGTACGGTTCTTCGCCGAGGCGCAAAACATTGCCGAGCGCATCGGCGTGACCTGCAGTTTCGAAACGCACCGCGGGCGCAGCTTCTTCACACCCTGGAACACGGTGAAGATCCTCGATCGTCTGCCCGGACTCAAGGTCACCTGCGATTTCAGTCACTGGGCCGTGGTCTGCGAACGCCTTATGGACAGTGAGTGGGAGGCCATCGTGCGCGTTGCGCAGCAGGCGCATCACGTCCACGGCCGCGTCGGCTACGACCAGGGTCCACAGGTACCACACCCGGGCGCCCCGGAATACGTCGAGGCGCTCGCGTCGCACCAGCGCTGCTGGGAAGCAGTCTGGGCCTCGCAGAACGAACGCGGCTACACACAGGTCACCATGACTCCGGAGTTCGGTCCGGACGGTTATCTGCATACGCTACCGTTCACAGGCGCACCAATCGCGGACCTGTGGGACCTGAACTGCTGGATGGGGGCCACAGAGCGCCGACACTTCGAACGGTTTTCGACCGCGCCGCCCTCGGCGAGCGTGGCATAGGGGGAGGGGAGCGAAAGCATGTCACTGGCAAACCGCTACCTGAGAGATCCCGCCGGCATCCGGGCCAACGCGCTGGCGCTGGCCTATATAGCCGTCACCTATTTCGGTGGCTGGTGGCTGATGGCCCAGCCGCACTGGGCCGTCAACCTCGCGGGTGTGCTCGCCTGCGCGCACGGCATGATTATCGCGGCGTATCTTATCCACGACTGCGCGCACAATGGCCTGTTCGAACGTGCCGAGCACAATGCCTGCCTTGGCAGCGCGCTCAACTGGGTCACCGGCGCCTGCTACGGCACCTACGAGGATCTGCGTCACAAGCACATGCGCCACCACGTCGACAACGCCGACCCCCTGATCTTCGACTACCGCGGGCTGCTCAAGCGCCACCCCTGGCTGGAACGCAGCGTGTTCGCGCTGGAGTGGGCCTATGTCCCGGCGGTCGAGTTGTTGATGCACGGCATGCTGTTCATCGCGCCGTTCGTGTATGCATCCAAACGTGGTCAGCGTGGCCGCCTGGTGCGTGTTCTGCTGGTGCGAGGCGCACTGTTTGCCGTACTGCTGTGGTGGAGTCCCCGCGCGGTTGCCGGCTACGCCATTGCCTATCTGCTGATGCTGACCTTCCTGCGATTCATGGACACCTATCAGCATAACTACGAAATACTGCTCAATCTCGATGACCCCGATGCGGTGTTTCCGTACAAGGGCGACCGCGACTACGAAGAGCGCAATACCTATACCAATTTCATTTCCACGCGCTGGCCGTGGCTGAACCTGCTGGCACTCAACTTCAGCTATCACAACGCGCATCATACGCGCCCGGTGGCGCCCTGGTACCGACTGCCCGCGCTGCACCGCGAGCTCTATGGCGACGGTGCCTGTGCCCAGGCAATCGGCCTGCGGGAGCAACTGGTGTCCTACCATCGCAATCGCCTGGCGCGCATCTACAGCGATTCCTACGGGGAAGTCGAGGTGTCGCAGGCGCTGCGCGAGGGCACAGCCGTGGGTGCGAACGGTCTCAACTTTCTCACGGCATTCTGACGCCGACCATGAGCGCGCCTGTGTCACTCACCGAACGCCTGCCGGCGACCACCCAGGCGCGGCCCGCGCGCCGCGTGCGTCTGCCGAGGCTCGACCGGCGCCGGCCCGCAGGGCGCGTCGAGCGGCTGCTGCTGGGTGGTGTCGCCTGGGTGTTGTTCGTGCTCGGCTGGCACCTGGCCGCGACCTCGGGGCTTGCGCCAGAAGCTCTGTTCCCGGGTCCCGTACAGGTCACGGAGGCCTTGTGGAAGCTGTTCGTCGAGCAGCATTTCGCCGCCGATGTGTGGGCCAGCATCCTGCGCATCTTCGCGAGTTTCGCCCTGGCCGTCGCCGTCGCTTTGCCGCTCGGGCTGCTCATGGGCGCATTCCCGCGCGTCGATGCGCTGCTCAACCCGTTGCTGGGATCGTTCCGCTATCTGCCCGCGCCGGCGTTCATCCCGCTGTTGCTGATGTGGCTGGGCACCGGCGAATCGCAGAAGCTCGCATTACTGTTGATCGGTGTGGTGTTCTTTCTGGTGATCATGATCGCCGATGTCACGCGCCAGGTGCCCAAAGAATTCATCGAAACGGCAAAAACACTCGGTGGCGGTGAACGCGTTATCGTCTGGACGGTGATCCTGCGCCAGAGCCTGCCGGGGTATGTGGATACCTGCCGACAGATGCTGGCGGTGAGCTGGACCTACCTGGTGATCGCGGAAATCGTCGCCGCCACCGACGGCATCGGCGCCATGATGATGCGCGCCAAGCGCTTCGTGCACGTCGACGACATCATGGCCGGCATACTGGTGATCGGCCTTCTGGGCCTGGCGTTCGATGCGGCCTTCCGCTTTCTGCACCGTTTCTGGTTTCCCTATCTTCAATCCAACCACGGCTGACACCAATACAGGAGTGCCCGTATATGAAGTTGCTATCCCGAAGTCTTGCCCGATGCATCCTCGCGTGCACCCTGGCCTTCTGCTCGGTGTTCGCGAGTGCGGCGGAAAAGGTGAATGTTTCGTTATTCTCCTGGCCGGGTTACGGTTTCTGGTTCATCGCCAAGGAAAAGAATCTGGTACCGGACCTGGATCTTGACATTTCGATCATCGAGGACCCGTATGAGAGCTTTTCGCTGATGACCGCCGGTACGCTGGATGTGACCTCCAGCACGGTGGAATACGGACCGATTGCCGCCGACAAGGGTGTGCCGGTGAAACTCGTGACCTATACCAATCCTTCCTATGGCACTGACAAGATCATTCTCGCGCCCGGTGTTACCTCAGCCGGGCAGCTGAAGGGCAAGTCGCTGGCGGTACTGGAGGGCGGGCTTACGCAGATCTTCATGGGTATCTGGCTCGAGCAGAACGGTGTTTCCATCGATGACGTTAAATTCGTCAACCTGATCATGGACGATGCCGTCGGCGCCATGGTCGGGGGTACGGTCGCGGCCGGTGAATACTGGGAGCCCTTCGGCGGCCACGTGCTGGAGGCCATGCCCAAGGCGAAGGTCGCGGCGATTTCCAGCGATCCGGGCTGGATCGAGACCGCCCTGCTGGGTGACGGTATGTACATGGCCACGCCGTTCATGGAAAAGCGCCCGGAGGTAGCGGCCAGGGTCATGAAAGCCTATTTCGATGCAGTCGCGTACTGGAAGGCGCACCCCGCCGAGGGCAATAAAATCATCGCCGATGGCCTGAAATTCGACGTCGCCGATGTGGAGAAGGTACTGGGTACCACCGGCGAGATCTACAAGGGCGGCATCGTGGTGTTCGACAGCCAACAGGCCGGGCGCTTCATGGGTTTGTTGCCCGGCGATCCGCCGCTGGGCATGCACAACAACCAGATCGAGGCCCACTGGAAGACCACGACCGACTGGTGGCTGAAGTTCGGACAGGTCAAGGCCGCACATCCCATGGAGGCCGGTGTCGATCTGACACCACTCGGCACCATGCTCGCCGCGCAGGCCAGGTAACGAGGCTCGTATGCAGGGACTGAGTGTCACGGGCGTCACCAAGGTCTACCCGATGCCGGGCGGCCGCGAATTGACGGCGGTCGAGGACGTGTCCCTGCAGCTGGAGCCCAACCGGATCGGTGTGCTTATCGGTCCGTCGGGTTGCGGCAAGTCCACGCTGCTGCGCATGGTGGCCGGCCTGGAACGTCGCACCTGCGGCGAGATCCGCCTGAACGGGCGGCTCGTCGATGGTCCCGGTCGTGACCGCGGCATGGTGTTTCAGAGCTATACCTCGTTCCCCTGGCTCACCGTGCGCGAGAACGTGGCCTACGGTGTGAAGATAAACGGTGACAGCCTGATGCTCCAGGAGGGTGTGGTCGAACACTATCTGGAACGGGTGAAGCTCGAGCATGTTGCCGATGCCTACCCGCACCAGTTGTCCGGTGGCATGCGCCAGCGCGTGGCGATCGCGCGCACCTTCGCCAACAGTCCGGAGCTGCTGCTCATGGATGAGCCGTTCGGCGCACTGGATCCGGAAACCCGCTGGCAGATGCAGGAACTGCTTCTGGAAGTGGTGCACAAGGAGCGCATGAGCGTGCTCATGGTGACACACGATATCGAAGAAGCCCTCTATCTGGGCGAAGACATCTTCTTTCTTTCCAGTCACCCGGGACGCCTGGAAGCCGAGATTCACCCGCAATTCAAGCAGGAACTCGCCGGACAGGATCGCGATGCGATGCTGGCTCACCCGGAATACATTCGCCTGGAGCGTCAGATCCGTCGCATGATGCGTGAACAGGGGCAACCGGCTCCCGCTGACGGCGGCGAGCAGCCACTGAAGCTGCTGCGCCTATAGGGCGAGCGGGCCTGTCATCTTGAGTTCGCTGCCACCAACGGCATCCGATGCGCGCTGCGCATGCCGGGTTCGGTCAATGCGCGCCCCGCAAGCGATGTATCAGCCCGGACGCGCTTCGGTATAGCGGTCGAAGAAAAGTCGTACCAGGTCCGAGCGCGTGACCATACCGACTACGCGACGGTCGTGATCGCAGACGACCAGACGCTTGACGCTGTTGCGCTTCATCACCTCGATGACAGCGTGCAGATCCTGGTCGGGATGCACGCAGACCACGTTTTTAACCATATGCGCCGTGACCGGGTCGTCCGGCGTCTCCGGTTCGCCATGGTGTGCCAGGTGGCTGAACAGGGATTCCAGCGTCTGCCACAGGTTATGGTGCGGCTGATGTGCCGGTACGCCAAGGGCGCGCAGAAAGTCCGCTTCGGTGATGATGCCGGCCAGGTGGTCGGCTTCGTCGACCACCGGCAAACCGCTGATGCGCTGGGTGACCATGAGATGCGCCGCTTCCGACAGAGGCGTCTGCGGTCGCACGCTGCGTACTGGTTGGCTCATGATATGGGATACCTGGATGGCCTCTGAAGCGCGGCGGTTGGCGAACTGTTCGGCGCGTTGGCTCAAGGTCATCAGATCGTCGACCGTGATGTCCATATAGGTGTCCATGCTTTTCAGCGCCTGCTGAAAGTCCGCGCGTCGGGGGCGTTGCGTTTCATTCTGCCGCTTGCTCATGTGTCTCTCCTGTTGCCGCCGGGTCAGGCGGCGTTATCGGTCACCGCGGGGCCGGGGATGGTGTCGATCCGCTGCCAGGAATTTTCGTTACGGCAGACTTCATAGCGCGCCCAGCCCGTGAACGCTTCCCGGCTGCTGACACCCGTCCGGCGGCGCTGGTTGCCGGCTACCACCCGATAGCGCAAGGCGTCAGCGGTGCTGGATTCAGCCGTTGCCGCGTCGGCGTGGTCGATCACCTCGCGTACCTGCCATTCCGGACCGAACGACCCATTGCAATAGTAGCGGCCGATCTGGATGTCTGCAGGGTCCATGCCGCCGGACTCGGCATTACACAGTGCGAGCGTGCAAAGTGTTTCGATATTATCGTTGCCCATCGCCAGTACGGGATCAATAGCGCCGGCCGCGGTGGTAAGGGCTTCACGCGAAAAGACTTCAGCGGCTGGTTCGCTGTCACCCGGCGTGGCGGAGGGCTGTGGCTTGCGCGACCACACCGCCGGATAGCGGCGCCAGGGAAAAGCCAGGTTGAAAACAATGGCCACCGCCAGGATGACGAGTACGTTCAGCAACACCGGTGTCAGCACGTAGTGAAAGCCCAGGGCGTGTACCGACTCGCCCCCCACGACGGCGCTCAACGCGGTCGCGCCACCCGGTGGATGGATACAGCGCAGGTAGTACATGGCGCTGATCGCCAGCGCGACTGCCAGGGCGGCGGTCAGGATGGGATCCAGTTCCAGGCGGGTACAGGCAATGCCGATGGCGGCGGATACCAGGTGTCCGCCGAACACGGCCCAGGGCTGGGACAGCGGCCCGTGCGGTACCGCGAACAACAGCACTGCGGAAGCTCCCATGGAGGCAACCAGGGCCGCGCCGCCGCTCAGCCCCAGGTAGGCTTCGCTCACCAGCAGCACACCCAGTATGCCGGTGAGACCGCCGATACCCGAAACCCATTTCTCCAGATGGTCGGTACTGTTGGCTCCTACGCCGGCGAAACTGCGCAGCGCGCCGAGCAACGTTGCTGAGGGCACGACGCTCAGGCATCCCGGATCAGTTTTTGCGGGGCGGCGATTTCGCGGCCACGCGGGTGATCGCCGCAGGGCAGCCGTCGATAGGGGGTCAGTGCATGCATCGTGCGCGGCATAGCTTTCTCCTGTTATTGATTCCGGCTGCATCATATTAGCGCAGACTAATGCTAGACAAACGAAAGTTATCGCATATAATTATCGGAGAAACCGATATAAACAGGAGTCATGCACCGTTATGGATATCGATCAGGCTCGCACCTTTCTCGCTATCGCCGCCCATGGCAGTTTCCTCGAAGCCGCCAGTCGGCTGCATGTAACCCAGTCCACAGTCAGCGCGCGCATTCAGCACCTTGAGGCCGATCTGGGCGCCCGGTTGTTCGTGCGTAACCGCGCGGGCGCGACCCTGACCCCCGCGGGGCGCCGCTTCCTGCAGCACGCCAAGACCCTGGTATTGACGGTCGAGCAGGCCCGTCACGATGTCGGGCTGCCGAGCCGTTTTCGCGCCAGCATTCGGATCGGCGGACGGATTGCCTTGTGGGAGGGTTTTCTACCCGGCTGGGTAGGCTGGATGCGTAATGCGGCGGCGGATGTTTCCATCCGCAGTGAGATCGGTTTCGAGGAGGACCTGATGCGGCGCCTGGTCGAAGGGACGCTGGACATCGGCCTCAT
>JASFNS010000080.1:0-7760 GCA_050116915.1 Thiogranum sp.
CAGATCGATATCTTTCAACGGGTCTTGTTGCGCCCAGTCGCCGAAACGCAAATCGCCGCCGGCCTTGATCAGCACCGCCTTGGCGGTGCCTGCAACCAGGCGGATCGCGTTCAACTCCAGCGCGGGGGTGTCGCCTTCTATCCTGAAACCGAGGTCCAGCGGGCCGCCGAGCGGCAGGTCAAGGCCAACGGCGTCGAGCGCCGCCCGGGCGTTCTTTGCGGCAATGGCGACGTTCAGAGCGTAACCCCGGTTCGGTGCAACCGGACTCAGGGGAAATTGTTTGATTGCGCCATTCAGCTTGACCGAAGTACCACGCCCATCATGCGTCGCTATTGCCACGTTTTCGAATGCCGGTGGGCCATCGGTGGAACGAATATCGGCACGCCCGGTGATGGCACCGAACTCCGGGACGTTATCGAACAGCAAGCCGCGTGCTGCCCGGGTGGTGGGGGCCTCGAAGGCCAGGTCCGCGGCAATATGCTCGGCAGCCAGACCGCCGCCGGCCTGTTGCGCAAGCTCGAAGCGTCCGCCAACGTTAATCTTCAACTGTTCGGCGGTTTCGGCATCAAGCTTGAAGTCGTCGACCGCGAGCCGTTCGCGGCTACCCGTTAACGTCGCTTTCACGCCGGCCCGGGCAATCGGCGCCAGACTGTCGGGCAACTGCCCGCTCAGCCAGTCCGGCTTGTGAATATCAGCGTCCAGGTTCATCTGGATGCCGCCAAGTTCGAGCAGCTTGTCTATACGCCCGTCGAGCTGTGCCGTTGACTGATCTGGACCGTTCCATTCACCCTTGATATCCGAGACCGCGAGTTGCTCGAACGGTCCGGAAACAACCGCCGTGAACGTAAGTTCCCCGGGAACCCGCAGACCATCGACAGCGGTGGACAATCTCGACAGGTCGCCGCTGTGCAGGTGCAGTTGCGCATCGATGCGCGCGCCGGCGCGCGCAAACTCCGCCTGGCCCTTGATCTCGACATCGGCAAGAGCGCCCTTGACACTGACCGCAAACGGCAACGGCTGGTTACGGCCGATGCGAAAGAAGGCTGGCAACGTGGCGTCAATGTGCAAAACATCAGCCAGCACCCTCACGTCGGCAGAGAGTTCGGGCGTGGCATCGTCCGATGCCAGTTGCAGACTGAGTTCGCTAATCGTTCCGGAAGGGATTTTCCAGTCGCGGCCCTGCGCAGACAGGGACAAACCGGCCAGACGGACCTGGTGCAGTACCGGCTTGAACCAGAAAAGTTTCGGATCGACACTCAGGCCACCACCCCCACCGGAAGCGCGCAGCACCTGGATGCGGGTATTGCCCAGTACCAGATGCAAAACATCGAGGCGACCGATCAGCAGAGCGGGCAAACTGACCTGGATATCGAGGGAATCGGATGCCACGTGAAACGACTGCTGGCTGTCGACAATCTCCAGCGCCTCAAGCTGCAGTTCCGGTGCAAAGCCGCGTGTCACTCTGGCCGGTTGCCGGTAAGTGATCTGTGTACCGCTTGCTGACTCGATGCCCCTCACCACCCAGGACACCAGCGTCGCATCATCGACCAGCGCAATCACTGCAAGTCCTGCCAACAGCAGCACGGCGGGCACCAGCAGCAGCGCCAGCAAGGTACGTTTGGTAGTCAAAAGCGACACTGGTTGAATCCCTCAACGCAGGCATGCGCGTGCCAGCGGAAGATACGTGCAAAAAAACCGGGGGCCAAACCGCGCGCCGGGAGCGGGATCGTCTGCTCGCGGCGAGCCGCTGTCAAGCGAACCCGCGTCCGCTGACCGTCGCTCGGCGCACAAAACCCGATTATAGGCGCTTGGCGGCGCCAGCGCCTATGCCGCAGGGACAAGAAACCCGCCGCTCGTCAGGAACTTGCAACCGCGCGAAAAAGCGCGGCGCCGATCTGTTAACCCCGGACCGCGTACCGCGTTAGTACACCCTGTAACCAGACGAGGAGCGAACAATGCGAAATCTCTATGGAAAACTGGCTGTTCTTATCCTGGCGATTCCCGGCGTCGGGTTGATCCAGACGGCGCAGGCCGATCACCGACCCAGCGTCGTTCACGCCACCGGCGGCCACTATGCGGCCTGCCGGGTGCCGCACTACTCCCGCTATGTGAACCCCTGGCACGACGGCCACTTTCGCGGCTACCGGCCTTACGGATATACGCATGACAGGGACCACCGGGAGCGCTACGCCTACGGGCATCGTTACGACAGGCACGACCACAAACGGCGGGGCCACGACCGGCATGAGGGCGGGGACCATCGCGGCAACGGGCACGCCGAGCGCAACCACCATAACGGGAAGTATCCCACCTATGCCGAAGGCTACCGGTATTGATGAGCTGCTGTTGTCGCCGGCTGGCTGTACAGCCGGCGACAGCGTATTCTTGAACCCGATGGATGTTGAACTTCCCGGCACTGGGCGCGCGAATGAGGGCATGTCACTGGACAACTTTCTCGGCGGGATACAGCGCAAGGCCTATCACGTCGCCTTCGGCGCCCTGTGGGACCGGGAAACCGCACTCGATGTGGTACAGGACAGTATGCTGCGCTTTGTCGAGTATTACCGCGATAAACCCGAATCGGCGTGGCCGGCCTTGTTTCGCAGCGTACTCAACAGTCGCGTGAACGACCAGCGCCGCAAGCGGCTGCTGGCAAACACCGGCCGCAAGCTGCTGTCGCTGACCGGCCTCAGGCTGGTTGACGCTGACGACGACGAACAGCTCAAGGAGGCCGAGCTGCCCGCAAACGAGCACGCCGGCGGTATCGGCGCCCCCGAGAACGGGGCTGTCGCCGGCGAACTCAAACAGGCCATCGAACAGGCGGTAGGCACACTGCCGGAGCGCCAGCGGCAGGTGTTCCTGTTGCGGGAACAGATGGGCCTGAGTATTCAGGAGACTGCCGATACTCTGGGTGTTTCCGCGAACAGCATCAAACAACATCATTTTCGTGCGTTGCGCGCCCTGCGCCAACAACTCGCTGAGGTATGGGAACATGAACAAGCCTGAGCAACATCCGGACAGCGAGCTGCTGGACCGGTTGCGGTCCGGACTGCTCGACGACAGCCCGCTGGAGAAGGCATCGCTCGAAGCACATCTGCAACAGTGCGACTACTGCCGTCGCGCCTACCACTGGCCCGCGCAACTTCGCGCGGCCAGCCCGGTGCCGGACGAACGGCTGGATCAGCTGCGCCGTCAGGCTCTCGCCGCGCCTGCGGCGCGCCGGCCACGGCTGCTGATCCCGGTGGCCGCCGCCGCGGCCGTGGCGCTGGTGACGGTTGCCCTGTTCAGTCTGCTGCCGGGACCGGAAAGCGACAGCCCGCAAGTCGCCGCCAGCAGCCAGAGCGTACCCGATCTCTATGAGGATCTGGACTTCTACCTCTGGCTGGCCGACCATAAGGCCCCTGGTGACTCCTCGACCTGAGACCTATGCGCAAAAAGACAATTTATGCCATCGGCATCGGCCTGATCATGCTGCTGAGCACTGAGGCCCGGGCCAGCGTTGACAGTTACCGCCTGTACCTGGCGCAGCGCGGCGACATCCCCTGGCAGTCGCTGAGTCCGGAAGAACAGGACGCATTGCGGCGCTACCGCAAGCAGTGGGACGGCTACAGTGGCCAGCGCCAGCAGGAAATGCGCCGCGGGGCGCAACGCTACCTGGACCTGCCACCGCAGAAACGCCGCGAGGTCGAGCAACAGCGGCGCCAATACCAGGAAATGACCCCGGAACAACGCCGCCGGCTGCGCGAAGAATACCAGCGCGAAAGACGCTAGCAGCCCGCCGCACCCGCAAACACCGACAAACGTCGCAGCAAAGCCCGGGGCGCGGGCACACACTGCTGCGCGCCTGCGCTATTCACAGGCTACGGTCAACCCGGTACAATCGCCAGCCCGGTTCCCTGACAGCGAAATTCCTATGCATCCCATGCTGAACATTGCGGTGCGCGCTGCGCGCAACGCCGGTGACATCATCGTCCGCCAGTCTACCCGCATCGATGAACTCACCATCACCAGCAAGGAGCGCAATGACTACGTCTCGGAAGTCGACCGCCAGGCCGAAAACGAGATCATGGCTGTGATCCGTAAGGCCTTCCCCGACCATGGCATCCTCGCCGAGGAAAGCGGTCAGCATGGCAGCGGCGACGAATTCCTGTGGATCATCGACCCGCTGGATGGCACCACCAACTTTCTCCACGGGTTCCCGCAGTATGCCGTGTCCATCGCTTTGCAGCACAAGGGTCGACTCGAACAGGCGGTGATCTACGATCCCATGCGCCAGGAGCTGTTTACCGCCAGTCGCGGCGGCGGCGCCCAACTCGACAACCGGCGCATCCGGGTGAGCAAACAGACTGTTCTCCAGGGCGCGTTGCTGGGCACCGGCTTCCCTTACAAGGACCAGGCGCACCTCGGCGCCTACCTGGAAATGTTCAAAGCGCTGATCGCCGACAGCGCCGGCATTCGTCGCCCCGGCTCCGCGGCACTGGACCTGGCGTACGTCGCTGCCGGGCGTTTGGACGGTTTCTGGGAAATCGGCCTCAACCCCTGGGATATGGCCGCCGGCGTATTACTGGTGCGCGAGGCCGGCGGGCTCGTCGGCGATCTCGCCGGTGGTCACGATTTCATGAAAAATGGCAATATTGTCGCCGCAGCGCCGAAACTGTTTCCCGCCATGCTGCGTGAAATCCGCCCTCACCTCACCCCCGATCTGCAGGCCTGACACCGGCCCTGCCAGTTCAAGCCCAAGCCCGCTGTGCCGCTAAACCCAGCAGTGGCGCAACACCCTGAGCGCGACTGAAAAACAAGCTGTACCGCATTGCAAAACAACGATAAAGGCGCCCAAGAAGTTTATGACGCTAAGCGACAAGGCACTCCGCAAGATTGGCCGGGATGTACTTAAAAACACCGGCAAGCGCACGAATCAGGACGACTCGTCACCTTCTCAAAACAAACCAGCGACCCCGGTTCGCAGCATACGCCTGCGCGCGCGCGGCCAGGCCCGGAAGGCGCCGGTGCTGGTGTTCAGGAAACGCCACCGCTAGGCGTTGGTCTTGTTATCGCCTTCGCGACTGTGCTATACGGTATACAGCCTGGCGAGGCAGGCGGAGAGACCATAATGAAGCGCGCACTCCTGACTTTTCTGACACCACCCTTTGCTGTTTGCCGGTACGGTTGCGCCGGCTGCTGTGCCGCGCCTATCGCCGTGTTCTGGCTGACCGGCATTGTTGCCATCGGCTACGGCATGGTCGGCGGCCCGACCAACCTCATGGGCCCCAGCTGGAACACCGTGCTGCTGGGGCTGGGACTTTGGGGCATTGCCGCGGTTTGGGCGGCAGTGACGATCCGCGCGGCCGATGACAAGCGCTGCGACAGGCGCAGCAGCACACTGTGTCACAAGATTCTGCCGGCAGACGACGAGCAGGATCCCTTCGAGGAAGTCCGCAAGGCGCGCTGAATACCGCGCGCGCCATGCGCCCGCCTTCCCGGCTCAGCCCGGTTTCCGACAACGCCGTTCACGGGACGCAGACAGATAGCGCCGTTGCCGCCGCTACTGAGCGGTCACCGATGGCGCCGACGGCTGCGCCAGCAGACTGGCAAGCAACTGTCCATCCTGCGGATTCAGCCCATGCCCGGCGGGCGTGAACAGGGTATTTACGCGCCCGTGCAGCGCCACCACATTGTTCAGGTCCTGGCTGTAAGCCGGCACGACACTGTCGCCCGGCGCGTAGGGCGAACCGCGAACGATGGCGTAATAATGGATGTCGGCATGGGGCTGCTGATTCAGCCAGGCCAGAATGTTACCGGACTCGGCCGGCAGCAGGTCAACCAGCGCACCGCGGGAATGTTCCAGATAGTCATACTCGCTGCCGCCGAACACCGACTTGAGAAACTCCAGCCCCGGACCGGGGCAGAAGAACGGATTGAAATCCACCACGTCCAGCCCCTGCGCCGACCGGGGCGTCCCCAGGTTCGGCGAGGCGATGGTCACCAGCGTGTCGATATGAAACGGGTTGCCACCGATTACCAGCATGCGCGCCACCACGCCACCCGCCGAATGCCCGGCAACTATCAGACGCTCATCGGGGTAGCGCTGGCGAATGGCCCCCAGCAACCAGGCCAGGTCCGTCGCCTGCACCTGCAGCGGCGCCGCTGCCGGCAGATTCACACTGTAACTTCTGTTAGCGGCGGCCGGCTGCCCGGCCAGTGGCGGCGGGATCCCCTCGGGGGTGGCGGTCAGTACCCCGGAGGGTTGCCAGCCATTGGCTGCCAGCACCTGGGTGACACCGTTGACGTCCCAGGTGCTGGCGTCGGCCATGTAGCCGTGAACCAGCACCAGGATATCCGCCCGAACCGGCTGCACCAGCACGGCCAGAAGACCGATCAGAAAGGAAAACTTTTTCATACTCAAACCTCTGCCGGCGTCGCGGCCGGAGCACACATACATAGGTTAGAGTATAAAGGCCGTGACCGGCGTTGATTCCGGTCAAGCGCTGCGGAATTCAGCAGAACATCGCGTCGAAGGCAAACCCGGCGCTGCGCTCGGCCTCGATCGACGCACGGATTTCCAGCACCTCGAAGGCAAACACCAGGTGCTTGCCGGCAAAGGGATGATTGCCATCCAGCGTAATCTGCCCGTCAGCGACGCCGGACACCGTGAAGGTCATACTGCGACCGTCGGGAAGCTGGCCGTCGACCGCCTCGCCGGTTTCGGGCATGGCATCGGCGAATTCATCGCTGGGTAGCGTCAGCACCAGTTCCGGGCGGCGGGGCCCGTAGCCCTCTTCGGGCGACAGCTCCAGCGTGACCTGGTCGCCTACCCGGCGGCCTTCCATGGCCAGCTCGACTTTCGGAAACGCCCCGCCGTAGCCACCGTGCAGGTAAACCAGGTCGTCGCCGTACTGTAGCAGGCCGCCGGTGCAACGGTCTTTCACACTGAACCCCAGCCGAACCACTTTATCCTGGCAAACCTCGTATATATTGTCTTTTTCAATCAACATATTATGGCTCTCTCTCGCATCCGTCCCGGAATTTGCGGCAGGCCGGACATGTCTGAAATCCGGCACTGCAAGAGTCCTATGCAAGATTCGCGCTCACCGGGACAACGATGCCGGGGTAGCCAACCATCCAGTGGTGCGCACCCCACCCCGCTAAAATAGTGGGTAGATTGCACAGGTGTGCTATCTTTACCGACAAGTGGGTTACCGATTCCGAGTTCTGTCAGAGGAGCTTGATCCGAGGTTCACTTAATGGAGCTGCGTAACACTAAACTACTAGCTGCTCGCAAAAATATAACTCAACAAGAGGAGACCATGAGATGTCTGACATGTTTTCTGCGGAGTGGATGAACGGGTTCAAGGAGCGTTGGAACGCCGACAATGAACTGGCCGGTGCGCTGGAGAAAATCGGTTTCAATTCAACGATCGGTTATGGCTTTGACGGGGAAGCAAAACCGCGGGGCTTCATCCGGGTCGAAAATGGCCACGTCGTCGAGGCCGGCGACTACACGGACCAGAACCTGAACTGGGATTTGCGCGCCACGCCCGATAGCTGGACAAAATGTATGAGCAAACCGCCCGGCATGATGGGTCTGGGCATGGCCTACACCTCCCGCAAACTGAAATTCAACATTGGGGACTACACTGCAATGGTCAAGGACCCGCGCATGGCCGGCCCGTTCATTCGCAGTTTTGCGGTCATGGGCGGCTGACGAAGGTCTCTCGACAGCATCGCATCCGCTTGCGGAAAAAAACGGCAGCCTTGGCTGC
>JASFNS010000081.1:0-7745 GCA_050116915.1 Thiogranum sp.
CCTGGTTCAGCCGGCGGTTGAGGCTTTCGGCGCTCTCCAGGTCGTAACCGAAAGGCTTTTCAATGACCAGCCGGCGCCAGCCCGCGTCCTCATCGCTCAGCCCCACCATGCCGAGCTGGCGACTGACACGGCCGAAGCTCGCCGGGCTGATCGCCATGTAGAAAATCATGTTGGACGGGAAGTCGGCATTGCCCACCAGGTAGTTGCGCAACTCCGGGAATGCCTGATCGTCGGAAAGATCGCCACTGAAAAAAAACAGCCGCTCGCAAAACCGTTTCAGCACCGCCTCATCGGTGGGTTTGTTCGCCAGGTGCCCGCGCACCTGTTCGCGCCAGACCTCGTCGTTCCAGTCGCGACGGCCGAAACCGACGACCTTGAGACCGTCCGGTAGCCGACCCGCCGCATCGAGCCGATACAGCGCCGGGAGGAGTTTCACTTTGGCGAGATTGCCGGTGGCGCCGAAAATAACGAATGTACAGTCTTCCATGTGCGATTCCGAATGTAGCCCGTTCGCGGCGCGCTTGACGCTCGCCCTGTGTTAACGCAACCTACATTATTCCGGGTCAACGTACCAGTTATGAATATTCTGTTTGCCAGCAGCGAAGTCCACCCCCTCATCAAGACCGGCGGGCTGGCGGATGTGTCCGGCAGTCTGCCACGCGCACTGAAAAGCGCCAAGCAGGAGGTGCGCCTGATACTGCCGGCCTACCCTGCCGCTATCAGCCGCGCCGAAAAGCTGAGACTGGAAAGCGACATCGTTCTGCCGGGCGCGCGCACGCCGGTACGCCTGCTGCACGGCTGGCTGCCGCACAGCCGGGTGCGCGTCTACCTGGTGGATTCACCGGAACACTTCGATCGCCCCGGCGGCCCTTACCAGGACGAGGATGGCAAGGAGTGGCCCGACAATGCAGCGCGCTTCACATTGTTTGCGCGCGCCGTCAGCGCCATTGCCATGAATCGCGCCGGGCTGAACTGGCAGCCCGACCTGGTGCACTGCAATGACTGGCAAACGGGCCTGGTGCCCGCCCTGTTGTCGTGCAAGTCGCAGCGTCCCGCAACCCTGTTTACCATTCACAACCTCGCTTACCAGGGCCTGTTCGACCGGGAAACCTTCCAGTCGCTGAAACTGCCAGTGGACTGGTGGTCACTGGACAAGCTGGAGTTTCATGAACAGGTGTCCTTTATCAAGGGCGGACTCGTCTACGCGGACTGGATCAGCACGGTCAGCCCGACCTATGCCGGTGAAATCTGCACCAGGACCTTTGGCTGCGGACTTGAAGGCCTGTTGCAGCACCGCCGCGAGCGGCTCAGCGGGATTCTCAACGGTGTCGACTACCGGGTCTGGAATCCGGGCAAGGACAAGCTGCTGGCACAGAGCTACACCGCCCGCACGCTGGAACGCAAGCGCGAAAACAAGGTGGCACTGCAAAAGGCCTTTGGCCTGCCCGAACGCGCCGGCTTCCCGCTGCTGGGGCACGTCGGGCGGCTGGTGGAACAGAAGGGCCTCGACCTGGTTATCAAGCTGGTCCCGCAGCTGATCAGACGCCGCCTGCAGCTGGTGGTGCTGGGCACCGGGCAGCCGGAACTCGAAACCGCCCTGGCCGAGGCGGCGAAAAAATACCCCGAACAGATCGGCGTGCGCATCGGTTACGACGAGGACCTGGCGCACCTGCTGGAAGCCGGGGCGGATATCTTCCTCATGCCCTCGCGCTTCGAACCCTGCGGCCTGAACCAGATGTACAGCCTGCGCTACGGGACGCCGCCGATTGTCCGCAACACCGGCGGCCTGGCCGACGCGGTCACCGATGCCAGCCAGGCCAACATCACCGCGGGTACCGCCAACGGCTTTGTGTTCGACGACATCACCACTGCCTCGCTGCTGGAGGCCATCGACCGCGCGCTGGGCTGTTACACCCAACCGGATGTGTGGACCGCCCTGCAGCGTACCGGTATGGCTGCCGATTTTTCCTGGTCTCGCAGTGCGGCGGAATACATCGCACTCTACGAACGCGTCACCCAGGATCCCTTCGAACACCCCGACTGCCGCCGGCAACGGCTCCAGAAAGCCCCTGCAGAGCTATCTACCTCGTTGAACGGTTAGTATTTTTTCCGACCCGGTGGTGATTGGCCGGGCGCCGGTCGAACGGGGTATAATGGCGCGCCGTTTTCCTGCCAGCGGCCCTGGTGCGTCAACCGGGCCGTTTTCAAAAAATGCCAGAGATACAGATGGATATGCCAGTTACTGCCAGCGTGACCCCACCCCCTCGTGACAAGGAACTGCGCTCCCGAGTGCGCCTGTTCGGCGACCTGCTGGGCGAAGTGCTCGCCTCGCAAGCCGGCGAAAACGTGCTGGACGCCGTGGAAGCCCTGCGCAAGGGTTACATCCGGCTGCGCAGGGAGGAAAACCCGGTACTGCGCGCGCGCCTGGCGCGGACCATCGACAATCTCGACCCTGAGACGCTCAGCCACGTGGTACGCGCCTTCAATCTCTACTTCAGTCTGGTCAATATCGCGGAGGAGGCTTTCCAGCACAAGGAACGCCGCCGCCAGGTCCGCGAGGGCGGCCCGCTCTGGTACGGCTCCTTCGACCACACCATGCGCGAGTTCCACTACCTCGGCATCAGCGCCGACCAGGTGCGCACCCTGCTGGACAAGACGCTCTACCTGCCGGTGTTCACCGCCCACCCCACCGAATCCAAGCGCCGCGCGGTCATGCACACCCTGCGCGGCATCTTCGTCACCGCCGAACGCCTGGACGGCCCCCGGCTGGGCAAGACCGAGCGCGACGAAATCATCAACGATCTGCGCAACCAGATCCAGATCCTGTGGAAGACCGACGAAGTCCGCGTGCACAAACCCAGCGTCGAGGACGAAATCCGCAACGGCCTGTTCTATTTCCGCGAGTGCCTGTTCCAGGCCGTGCCGCGCGTCTACCGCTACCTGGAAAAATCCTGCGCCCGGGTGTACGGCGACGCCGGAATCAGCCTCCCCGGACTGTTGCAGTTTGGTTCGTGGATAGGTGGTGACCGGGACGGCAACCCCTTTGTCAAACCCTCGACCACCGAATTCGCCCTGCGCATGCACATGCGTGAAGTCCTGTGCGAATATCTGCGCCGGGTCGAGGACCTGCGCAGCAGGCTGACCTTCTCCAGCCGCCTGGTGCAGCCCAGCCAGGCCTTTGTCGACAACCTGGAGAGTGAACTCCGCCAGTGCCCGCAGGTTGCCGGCGACCGTCCCGACCGGTTCAGTCACGAGCCCTACCGACGCAAACTGTTCTTCATGCGCAACCGCCTGCGCCACAACCTGCAACTGGTCACGGCGCGTCTGGATGAACCGCACAGCGCCAACGCCGAGAACTTCCCCTGCCGTTACCGCAACCAGCAGGAATTCATGGATGACTTGCAGCTGATCCATGCGTCGCTCAGCTCCCACGGCGACGCCAACATTGCCCAGGGTAAACTGCTCGACCTCATCCGACTGGTGGAGACCTTCGGCTTCTACCTGCAACACCTCGACATCCGCCAGGAATCCACCCGCCACAGCCAGGCGGTGCAAGAGCTCTGCGAACGATCCGGGGTCACCGCCGACTATGCGGCGTTGAACGAGGAACAACGCATTGCGCTGCTGTGCGGCCTGCTCGAAGCACCGGCGGTCGGCGTCGACCGCGCCGCCCTGAGCGAGGAAACCGTCGAAACCCTGCAGGTGCTGGACGTCATGGCGAATATGCGCGAGGAAGTCAGTGCCGATGCCTTCGGCACCTACGTAATCTCCATGACCCACAGCGCCAGTCATGTGCTCGAGCTGATGTGGCTGGCTTCCCTGTGCGGCCTTGCGGGCCGCGACGGCGATGGCTGGTACTGCCACATCCGCATCAGTCCACTGTTTGAAACCATTGATGATCTCGCCCATATCGAGCAGGTGATGACCCGCCTGCTCAGCGAGCCCGTCTACCGCGGCCTGCTCGGCGCCTCGGGCAACCTGCAGGAGGTGATGCTGGGCTACTCGGATTCCTGCAAGGACGGCGGCATCCTGGCCTCAGGCTGGAACCTCTACGAGGCGCAGCAGAAAATCATCCGCATCGCCGGCGAACACGGGGTTGAATGCCGCCTGTTTCACGGTCGCGGCGGCACGCTGGGCCGCGGCGGCGGTCCGACGCACGACGCCATCCTGTCGCAACCCGCGGGCACGGTACACGGACAGATCAAGTTCACTGAACAGGGTGAAGTGCTGTCATACAAGTACAGCAACGAGGAAACCGCGGTCTATGAGCTGTCGATGGGTATCACCGGGCTGTTGAAAGCCAGCCTCAGCGTGGTACAGGCCGGGCGTGGTCATGACACCCAGTACGACGCCATCATGGCCTCACTCGCGCAGTCCGGCGAACAGGCCTACCGCGACCTGATCGATCGCACCGAGGGCCTGCTCGACTATTTCTACGAAGCCACGCCGGTGACCGAGATCGGCCTGCTCAACATCGGCTCGCGCCCCAGCCACCGCAAGAAGCAGGATCGCTCCAAGAGTTCGATCCGCGCCATTCCCTGGGTATTCGGCTGGGCCCAGTCACGCCATACCCTGCCCGCCTGGTACGGCATCGGCACCGCCCTGGAAGACTACGCGAACACCGGGCCCGACCGGTTGCGGACACTGCAGCGCATGTACCGCGACTGGCCGTTCTTCCGCGCCCTGCTGAGCAATACGCAAATGTCGCTGGCGAAGTCGGAAATGGATATCGCAAGACAGTACACCTGGCTGGTGGAAGACCAGGCATTGGCCGAACGTGTGTATAACCGGATACGCGCGGAACACGACCGCACACTGGCCATGGTCATGAAGGTTGCCGACATTGGCTGCCTGCTGGCGGAAACGCCGACCCTGGCGCTGTCGCTGACGCGCCGCGACCCCTATCTCGACCCGCTCAACCATGTCCAGGTCAAGCTGCTCAGCCGCACACGCAACGAGGCAGTGGACGAGGCGGAAAGAGAACGCTGGATGGAACCGCTGCTGCGTTCGATCAATGCCATCGCCAGCGGCATGCGCAACACCGGCTGAGGGCAGTCACTGGGCCAGGGATTCGGCCTCCATCGACAGGTACACCTGGTAGGCGTTGCGGCGGTTGGCTTCGGCAAACGCCGGCAGGTGTTCGAACTCCGACCAGTCGGCGCTCTCATAGGCTTCGTCGAACGGAACGAAATCGGCGACCGCATCGCCCATGGTCTGGCGCAGGTAGGCGAGATAACGCCGCATGCCGCTGATGGCCCGGTTGGGATCGTGCGCCGCGGCACCGTGTCCCGGCACCAGCGCCACCAGCTTGCTGTCCTCCATGTGTTCCAGCACTTCCAGCCAGTGCTTTGAATTGGCATCCCCCATGAAGGCGATGCGCCCTTCGAAAATGGTGTCGCCCGAGAACAGCACCCGGTCGGGCTCGACGTACAGCGTCATGTCGCCGTCCGAATGGGCGGCCCCCACCGGCGTAACAGTGAATTGCACACCGCCCAGGCTGAATGTCTCCTGCGTGGTGACATAGTGGTCGGGCTCGACCAGGTGGGTGTTGTCGTTGACCCAGGGATACAGCGATATCCGGCGCTCCTCAAGGCGGCTGGCGGCGTTCGGCGAACGCAGGTATTTTTCCGCCCCGGTGGGCGCCCAGACATTGGCCCCCTCCTGCTCGAAGACCTGCAGTCCGTAGATATGGTCGGCGTGATAGTGACTGACAATGACCCGGACAACCGGTTTGTCGGTGATGGTACGGATCAGTCCCCGCAGCTTGTTCGCCAGCGACGGCGTGCCCAGTGAATCGAACACCACCACACCCTCGTCGGTGACCACCACGCCGGCATTGGAGACAAAACCCTCATTGTCGGTAGCCACACCGGCCACGCCCTGGACGAACCAGACGTGCGGCGAGAGCTGCTGCAGCTGCATGTCAACATCGCCGGGGGGGTAGTCAGCAGCGGCGATGGGGGTGCTGAGCAACGCGGATAGAAACAGACTGACAAACGTGCGCATGGGAAGTCCTGTCGGTATTCGTGGTCTTTACATCTTTAGTGATGGGGGACGGTTCAGCGGGTCTGCCTATTCCACCGCGGGCTTCAGGCACGACGGGCGCGGAAAAACGCCCGCAGGCGTCCGGCACACTCATCTTCCAGCACCCCGCCACGAATATCGACCCGGTGGTTGAGCCCCTGGGTTTCGAACGCGTGGGTGGTGCTGTTGACGGCGCCGCGCCGGGGATCCGGTGCGCCGAACACCAGCCGGCCGATACGCGCGTGAATCATGGCGCCGGCACACATCAGGCAGGGTTCCAGTGTCACGTACAGCGTTGCGCCGGTCAGCCGGTAGTTGCCGAGACGCTGCGCCGCGTCGCGCAGGGCGATGATCTCGGCGTGGGCGGTGGGGTCATGACTCGCGATCGGCCGGTTCCAGCCCTCGCCGATGATCTGCCCATCCTGAACGATCACGCAGCCCACCGGCACCTCGTCTTCAGCTTCGCCGCGCGCAGCCAGCTGCAGCGCGTGCTGCATCCACTGCCGGTCGGTCGGGTCGGTGTCTACTCCCATTCGATTGTAAATAAGCCATTTATTTCTTTTATATTCATTGACTTATTTTCCTGCTAAACGGTAATACCATGAAAAATACCATGCTCAGAAAATCCTTCAAAATGCTCAAAAAATATTGCCGATTGAACGCTGATACACAGCACCTTAGGCGACCTTCCGGGCTTTGACTTCCAGGTGAATGCCCTCCTGCTCCTGCAGGTATCGGATCACCGCAAACAGGTTGCTCGCCTGGGGATTACCTTTTGGCCCAAACATATGCATGAGACTCTTGCTCGATTCGCCGAAGACCTGAGAGAGTTCCTCGTACCCGATCGTCGCATTGATATAGTCGCGCAGCACCGCCTTACCGGTGTCGACATCACCGGCGAGCAGGCATTCGCCCCCTTCTTGCAGCAGGCCTTGCGAAAGGCTGGATCCCTCTGGGCGCGTGCCTGTATGGTGTCCTTAAAATCTTTCGTCCAAACCACCATATCACCTCTTGCCGTCTCCGACGCTTATAGTCGCGCCAATGCCATTTCGCAGCAGCAATATCTGCATCCTGGCGCTTCTTGGTGCCACCCGCCAGCAATATCACCAACCGGTCCCCGTCCTTGCCAAAATAGATCCAATACCCGGGACAGAAATCAATCCGGAACTCATACATAGTCACCGGCACCACCCCCTATACCTCTCATGTCAGGGAAGTTCCCTTTATGCTTCCGACACGTGACTTTCCACTGTATATTCGAGCGTGCTGTTTGCTCCATTGCAACTGAATACGCCGCTTACCGGCATAGTGTCGCGCGAATGCGCCGCCGCAGCTATCGTCACGTGAGCGTCGGCGACTGCCTCTCCATGGGTAGGATCAAATCCGCGCCAACCGGCGCCGGGCAAATACACCTCCGGCCAGGCATGTAGATCACGTCGTTCACTCTGGAGGTTGCCCTTCTGGTAGCCACTGACGAAACGCGCGGCGATACCTTCAGCGCGGCAGCAGGCTAAATCACGTTGCAGGGTGAAGCCGATGTAAGAGGCCTCGTAGCATAACTTGAGCATGCAGCCCGGAAAATACTGGCCGAGCTTGTCAAGCTGGTCAAGCAGTCCCTTCAAGGTCGGCCGGCATTTGAAATCAATGACTTCGCCGGTGCTTTTGTCCAGCGCTGAGCCGTGGTATTCAGTATCGTCGACATCAAGGCCGACGTGGATTAT
>JASFNS010000082.1:0-7632 GCA_050116915.1 Thiogranum sp.
GCCGGTTTCCCGGGCTTCGGCCACTCAGCGCGCCGGACGGTGCGGGCGTGTTGCCGCCGGCATCTGTATCCGCCTTTACCGCGAGGACGAGTATCTCTCGCGCGATGAATTCACCACCCCCGAGATTCAGCGTACCAACCTCGCCGCGGTCATCCTGCAAATGGCCACCCGTGGGTTGGGGGAGGTGGAGGCGTTTCCGTTTCTCGACGCGCCGGATCCGCGTTACATCCGTGACGGCTACAAGCTGTTGCAGGAACTGGGTGCCGTCGATGCCCGGCAGCGGCTTACCGCGCTGGGGCACAAGCTTGCACGTCTGCCGGTAGACCCGCGGCTGGCGCGCATGCTCACGGCGGCAGAGGAAAACGCCTGTCTGAGTGAGGTGCTGGTTATCGTTTCTGTGCTTGAAGCCGCTGACCCTCGCGACCGCCCGCTGGAGCATGCCCAGGCGGCGGATGAAAAGCACGCGCTGTTCAGGGACACTCGCTCGGACTTCCTGAGTTATCTCAATCTGTGGAAGCTGTATTCAGAACAGTCGCGCCACCTGTCCCAGAACAAACTGCGGAAATGGTGTCGCGAGCACTTCATTTCCTGGTTGCGTATGCGCGAGTGGATCGACATTCACCGCCAGCTACAGGCGCAGGTGCATGGTATGGGCCTGTCAAGCAACAGCGCGCCGGCCGACTACCGGGCGGTTCATACCGCGCTGCTCACGGGTTTGCTCGGCAACGTGGCCTGTCAGGCCGACGACGACTATCTCGGAGCGCGCAACCTGAAGTTCACGCTGTTCCCCGGATCCGGGTTGAACAAAAGAAAACCCAGGTGGCTGGTAGCGGCCGAGCTGGTGGAGACCGGGCGGCGCTACCTGCGCACGGCTGCCGCGATCGAGCCGGAGTGGGTGGAGCCGCTCGCCACACACCTGGTAAAGCGCAGTTATTGCGAGCCCCACTGGGAAAAGAAACCTGCGCGGGTGGCGGCGTTTGAAACCGTCACGCTGTACGGCTTGCCGCTGGTGCAGCGGCGCAAGGTCGACTTCGGCGCTATCGATCCGGTCGCCGCCCGCGGTTTGTTTATTCGTCACGCGCTGGTCAGGGGTGAATGGCACACGCGCGAAGCGTTCGCCGAACATAACCGCCTGCTGCTGGCCGAGCTCGAACAGCTCGAAGCCAAGTCACGGCGCCGCGATCTGATTGCTGACGAAGAGCAGTTGTTTGCGTTCTTTGATGAGCGCCTTCCGGCAACGGTGGTCGATGGCCGCAGCTTCAGACGGTGGTGGGCGCAGGCCGGACAACAGCAGCCTCGTTTGCTATACCTGCGGCGGGAAGTGGTGATGCAGCACGCCGCCGAAGCGGTCACCGGGCAACAGTTCCCCGATACTATCGCGGTGCGCGGACTGCAGCTGCCCGTCAGCTATCAGTTCGCGCCGGGCGACACCCGCGACGGGGTGTGCGTGCAGGTGCCGCTGGCGGCGCTCAACCAGCTGCAAGCCGCGGACTTCGAGTGGCTGGTACCGGGCCTGCGCAAGGAAAAGTGCACCCTGTTGATCAAATCGCTGCCCAAGCCTCTGCGCCGGCATTTCGTGCCTGCTCCGGACTTTGCCGAGGCCTGCCTGCAGGCGGCAGACGTCGCCAGTGGCAGCCTGACGACATTCCTGGAGGAGCGCCTGCAGCGCATGACCGGCGTGCGGGTGCCGGCCGACGCCTGGCGTCCGGAGTTGTTGCCCGCGCACCTCAGCGTCGTGTTCGACATTGTCGACGAACGCGGTCAGCTGCTCGCCGAGGGTCGCGACCTGCAGGCGTTGCAGCGGCAGTTCGGCGATCTCGCGCAGCGCACCTTTACCGCACTGACAGATACCCGGTTTGAACGCCGCGATGTGCAGGACTGGGATTTCGGTGCGTTGCCGGAGTTTGTCGAACTGGAGCGCAACGGTGTCCGGGTGCGGGGTTATCCAGCCCTGTCCGTTGCTGACGGGCGTATCGACCTGGCGCTTTTTGACCAGGAGACGGCGGCGCGGGCCGCCCATCGGGAAGGCCTGCTGGCGCTGTTTCGCAAGCGCCTGGGCAGCCTCGTAAAGGAGATAAAGCGGTCGATACCCGAACTCGACAAACAGGCGTTGTGGTTCAGTACCATTGCCGGTGCCGAGGTGTTGCAGGCGGACCTGGAGCGGGCGGTTTTACAGGACGCATTTCTCCGGCAAGATGCCGCGATACGGGACCCGGCCACCTTTCAGCGGCGCTTCGAGGCCGGTCGCGGGCAGCTGCTCGGGATCGCCGTTGAAATCGGCGCTCACAGTTTCGCCGCATTGCAGGCCTACCACCAACTCAGTCGGCGCCTGAGGGGCGCGCTGTCACCGCAGTCGCTGGCGGCGGTCAGCGACGTGCGCGAACAGGTCGACCAGCTGATCTACCCGGGGTTCGTCAGCGCCACGCCGCGCCAGTGGCTGGCAGAGCTGCCGCGTTACCTGCACGCCGCGGAGCGCCGCCTGGCGCAGTTGCAGGGAAATATGCCGCGCGACCGCGAACACGCCCTGGTGGTGGCGCGTTACTGGCAACGTTACCGGCAGGCGGTCGATCACGGTGTCGAGGGAGACGATCTGGTCAGTTTCCGCTGGCTGGTCGAGGAGCTGCGCGTATCTCTGTTTGCGCAGTCCCTCGGGACCCGCGAGAAGGTTTCGCCGCAGCGGCTGGATCGCCTGTGGCGGGCGATCAGCGGCTGATAAATTCCGGCCTCAGCCTTCGAAGCGCTGGAACACCAGCGACGCGTTGGTGCCGCCGAAGCCGAAACTGTTGGACATGACGGTGCGCAGGCCGGCGTTATCCTTGCGCTCGCGCTGGATGGGGAATCCTTCGGCGGCCGGGTCGAGTTGCTGAATATTGGCCGAGGCGCAAATGAAGTCGTTGTTCAGCATCAGCAGCGAATACACGGCCTCCTGCACGCCCGCCGCACCCAGCGAGTGGCCGGTCAGGGACTTGGTGGAACTGATGGGCGGGATCTTTTCGCCAAACACCTGCTTTATGGCCTCCAGTTCGCGGACGTCGCCCACCGGCGTGCTGGTGCCGTGCGCGTTGATATAGTCGATGTCGCCGCTGACCGTCGACATCGCCTGCTGCATGCAGCGGACCGCGCCTTCCCCGGAGGGTTGCACCATATCGTAGCCGTCGGAAGTGGCGCCGTAACCGACCAGTTCGGCGTAGATCTTTGCGTCGCGGGCCAGTGCATGTTCAAGTTCCTCAACCACCAGCATGCCGCCACCGCCGGCGATGACAAAGCCGTCCCTTGTGGCATCGTAAGCGCGAGACGCGGTTTGCGGCGCATCGTTATACTTGGATGACAGTGCGCCCATGGCATCGAACAGCAAGGTCAGGCTCCAGTGCAGTTCTTCACCGCCACCGGCGAAAACCATGTCCTGCTTGCCCATCTGGATCAGTTCGCAGGCGTTGCCGATGCAATGCGCGCTGGTCGAGCAGGCCGAACTGATGGAATAGTTCACGCCCTTGATCTTGAAGGCCGTGGACAGGCACGCGGAGTTCGAGCTGCCCATGGTGCGCGGCACCATGAAGGGCCCAACCTTTTTCGCGCCTTTTTCGCGCAGCAGATCGACCGCCAGTACAACATTCTGCGTGGAGGTGCCGCCCGAGCCTGCTATCAGGCCGATGCGCGGGTCGGATATCTGGCCTTCCTCGAGCCTTGCGTCGGCGATGGCTTCCCGCATGGCGAGATAGTTGTACGCGGCGCTGTCACCCATGAAGCGCCGCAGCTTGCGGTCGATCAGTTTGTCAAGTTCCAGGTCCACCGCGCCGTGGACGTGGCTGCGAAAACCCAGTTCCTCGTAGTCCGGCGCAAATACGATACCGGACGTGCCCTGCCGCAGGGATTCAAGCACCTGTTGCTGGTCGGTGCCGATACTGGAAGTAATACCCAGTCCTGTTACTACTACGCGCCGCATACGATTCAATCCTAAAAGTCTTCAGTTGAGGTAAACAAGCCGACCTGCAGGTTCCTGGCGTGATAGATTTCCTTGCCATCGGCTTCCATGACCGCGTCGCCGATGCCCACGTGGAGCTTGCGCTGGATAACGCGCTTGAGGTCAATCCGGTAGGTCACCAGTTTTATCGCAGGGGTTACCTGCCCGCTGAACTTCACTTCGCCCGCGCCCAGGGCCCGGCCGCGGCCGGGGCCTCCCAGCCAGCCGAGGTAAAAACCGATCAACTGCCACATGGCATCCAGACCCAGGCAGCCGGGCATGACCGGGTCGGTTTCAAAGTGGCACTCAAAGAACCACAGGTCGGGTTTGATATCGAGTTCGGCAATAATTTGTCCCTTGCCGTATGCACCGCCCTGGTCACTGATATGCACGATTCGGTCGAACATCAGCATGGGTGGCAGCGGAAGGCGGGCGTTGCCCGGGCCGAACAGCTCGCCGTGACCGCACTTGAGAAGTTCTTCATAGGAATACTGGTTTTGAGTCTGCCGATGCAGGGCTGGTGCTGTGGTCATGACGAGGATCGATTTTCCGGTTTGGCTGTTTGTCAGAGGCGCGTATTCTAGCGGTTTAGCCCGCATTTTGCATGGCGCGGCGCTCTGACGGGTGCCGCAAGCAGGCCACGGCCGCCAAAATACTGACTTAGTCGCGGAAATTTATGTATTGCAAGGGCAGATCGATGGGGGCGTCGCGCAGCAAGGTGATGACGTCCTGCAGGTCGTCGCGCTTCTTGCCGGAAACACGCACCTTGTCGCCCTGGATGCTGACCTGAACCTTGAGCTTGGCGTCCTTGACCAGTTTCACGATCCGGCGGGCAATATCCTGCGGGATCCCCTGGCGCACTGTCAGTTTCTGGCGCGCCTGGTTGATGGTGATTTCGACTTTAGCTTCTTCCAGCGACCCCAGGTCGATACCCCGTTTGGCCAGCTTCTTGTGCAGGATGTCCTTGACCTGCTCGAGCTGAAATTCGCTGTCGGCAAGTAGTGTCAGCACCTCACCGCTATGCTCCACCCTGGCGGAGGAGCCTTTGAAATCGTAGCGGGTGCCGACTTCGCGGTTTGCCTGGTCGACGGCATTACTGACTTCGTGGAGATCGACTTCCGAGACGGTATCAAACGATGGCATGTCAGTTTCCTTGGGCACGGGTTGCAAAGTCAGGCTGCAATGCAGCCGCATCGGCGCGTTACAATGGTAACTCACTCATCGCTGGACGATCCAGAATGACTCTGAACGTGCTCAGGTTAATGCGTCGCGCCCGCTTTTTGTCGCCACGGCGTCGTATCGAGTGGTATCCGCCCTTCTGGTTGATGGGCGTGAAGGTTGTGGAACTCGAAGAGGACTGGAGCGCGGTGCGTCTGCGTCTGCCGCTGACGGCTTTCTCGCGCAACCTCGGTGGCAGCATGTTCGGTGGTTACCAGGCGGCGGTTGCCGATCCCATTGCGCCGATTGCCTGCGCCAAGCAGTTTCCCGGGTACGCCGTCTGGACGCGTTCACTGTACCTCGATTTCGAGCACCCGGGAAACAGCGATCTGGAGTTGCGGTTTCTGTTCGACCCCGACATGCACGAGCGCATCCACTCCGAACTCGACAGGCGGGGACGCAGCACCCCGGAGTTCGAGTATGGTCTGTATCGCAGTGACGGACAGCGTTGTACGCGAATACACTGTCGCGTCGCTATTCGTCAGCGCGGCTACAGAAAGTCGGGTTAGAACGCGTCCGCGGGTACCCGCACCTGGGTTTCTTCAGCTTGCCTGAGAGCCGCTTCGAGCGCGCTGATCAGTGCGCTGTGCTGATTGTCGTGTGCCTGGTTCCAGGCGTGCAGCAGCGGCAACACCGCGCGGGCCAGGGGGGCGGTTTCCTGTTCGCACCGGCGGCCGCTGGCCAGCTGCTGCAGCGCATTTTCCACCGCGGCGACACTGGCAATGCTCGGGGTGCCGGCAGCTGCCGGCGAGGCTGGTTCCGCCTCCACGGCGGGGGAGACTGTTCGCGCCGGTGGAGCCACCGACGGCGCCGTGCTCTCCGTGGGCTGCAGTTCGTGTTGCACACGGTCACCGCCGGCCTCGGCCGCCAGGCGGAGTTTCTGCCTGGCATCTTCGAGCACACCGGCCGCGGTGACTTCATGGTTTATTGCGGGGCTGGACACGCCGATGCTGATACGGACCGGTATTTTGTCGTCGCCGGTGCCGAAGTCGTGGCCGCGGACCGCGTTGACCAACTGTTCCGCGACACGGCGGGCGCCGATGCTGTTGGCCGACGGCAGCAGTATCCCGAAGGTGTCCAGGCCGGTGCGTGCAACAACATCTTCACGCCGGCGTCCCTCGCTGAGTACCCCGGCGAGGCTTCGTAAAATGTCTTCGGCGGTTTGTTTCCCGCGCCGCAAAAACATGACTTTGTACTTGTCTACCTGCACCAGCAGCAGGGACAGCTCTGTGCGATGCCTGAGCGCGTATGACAGCCCGGACTCGATGTGGTCGATGAGGTCCCGTTCGTTGGCGAGCCCGGTCAGAATGTCGACGCTGCTGTGCTGCTCAAGTTGCTGCTTGCACGCCTCGCTGTCCTGCAACGCCTGTTGGGTCTGCTGCTGTTTCGCCTGGGTCTTGGCGCGGGCCAGCAGTTGTACCGATTCAAACGGCTTGGTGATGAAATCGCTGGCGCCCGCGGACAGGGCGGTCTGTTTGCTGCCGTCATCGTCCTCGGCGCCGGTTACGATAATCACCGGCAGCGTCTTGATGCCTGTCTGTTCGGCTTCGCGCACGCGCTTCAACAGGCCCAGGCCGTCCAGGTTCGGCATGGACAGATCGGACATGATCAGGTTGACCTGCGTACCGGACTGCAGCATCTCCCACGCCTGCTCACCGTCAGCGGCTTCCAGAATATCGAAATCGTCCTTCAGTATCTTGCGCGCCGCGACGCGCATCAGTCGGGAGTCGTCGACTACCAGTATGGTGAGTTTGTCGGCTGTCTGTTCGGTCATCTGTCTGCCCCTGGCGGCACTGTTTGTATATTAAGGAGGCATCGGCAAGGGCTGGGAGTTCTTTAACAATGTATCGGTGCATCAACCTGTTAGCGGATTCCTGAGTGTTCGCCGGGCGACCGGACCAGGCGCCGCCGGTGCCTGAAGGCAGCCGGTAGGCCATGCCCGCGCCGCTGGACTGCGCGCCGTGTCGCCATCCTTTGCCTGCCTGTCTGTCGCGATAACCTGACGTTGGGCGCTCGACCCCGGGCACCGCAGGCCGGGGAGCGTTCGGCAAAGGCTGTTTTGCGCCAGGTGTATCGGCAACAGGGTCTTCTGCACGGGCTTGCCCCGGCAGGCGTTGTCCCGACTCACCGTAGCCGGCCTGCAGAGGCGGATCTGGCGCTTGCGGGCCAGCGTTTGCTGCGGGCGTGAATATCGGCACCGGAGGGTGCGTGTCCGTGCACATTGCACGGTTTGTTGCTGGTAACGACGGTGGAGAGGTGTGTCGGTGATCTCGTTGTGAACGTTTGCCGGTTGTGCGACCGGAGCCGGGTGTCAGTTCCCAGGGTTGTGCGCGGCGCGCGCCGTCCCTATATCCGTTTGTACTTTCGCGTGCTTTTCAGGGCGTCGCAGTTGTGTCCGGCTACGGCGCAAAATAATATAAAAGCTTTATATAACAATAAGTTATTTATTTTCC
>JASFNS010000083.1:0-7571 GCA_050116915.1 Thiogranum sp.
TCGCGGGGCTAGGTAGAGTCTAAAAGTATGCGCTTCAGGTGGCGCAAGGGCCAATGACAGAGAAGGTCGTGCCTTTTTCGTCCCGCCAGTGTTCGTAGCGTATAGTTCCTATGAAATTGGCCCGTCGCCTGGCTGGAGACGCTAACATGGATAACTTGCTTTCGAAACATTGGCATCATCTGCCGCGAGATGAGATCGAATCCCTTTTGGAATCGAATGCTGAAAAAGGACTCGATATGTTTGAAGTGGCGCACCGGCAGAAGAACTTCGGGGCGAATCGCTTGCCGGAAGCTCCACCCCGCGGACCGCTGATGCGCCTGCTGGCACAGTTTCACAACCTGCTTATCTATGTGCTGCTGGGCGCGGCGCTCATCGCCGGGGCGATGGGCCATTGGGTGGACACGATCGTCATTCTCGGCGTGGTGCTGATCAATGCAGTGATCGGTTTCGTGCAGGAGGGCAAGGCAGAAGACGCGCTGCGCGCCATCCGTAACATGCTCTCCTCGCAGGCGATGGTGTTGCGCGACGGCAGGCACGTGAGCGTGTCGGCCGAGGAATTGGTGCCCGGCGACATCGTGCTATTGCAATCCGGTGACAAGGTGCCGGCGGATCTGCGCCTGTTTCGCGCCAAGGGTCTGCAGATCCAAGAGGCGGTGCTCACCGGTGAATCGGTGGCGGTGGAAAAGGGTACCGCTGCGGTGAGTCAAGGCGCGGCGTTGGGTGACCGTCTGTGTATGGCCTATTCCGGTACCCTGGTCACCCATGGACAGGCCAGTGGCATCGTCGTCGCCACCGGCGCGGCCACCGAGATCGGGCGCATCAGTGGTTTGGTGGCCCAAGTGCAGACTCTGACCACGCCGCTGCTGCGGCAGATGGCGGTGTTCTCGCGCTGGCTCACCGGCGCGGTGTTGGTGCTGGCGCTGGCGATGTTTGCGTTCGGCGTGCTCGTGCGCGGCTTCAGCGCCGCAGAGATGTTCATGACGGTGGTGGGGCTGGCAGTGGCGGCCATCCCCGAGGGGCTGCCCGCGATTCTCACCGTCACGCTGGCCATCGGCGTGACACGCCTGGCGGGGCGCAATGCGATCATCCGCCGCCTACCCGTGGTCGAAACGCTGGGCTCGGTGAGCGTGATCTGTTCCGACAAGACCGGCACCCTGACCCGTAACGAAATGACCGTGCAGAGCATCGCCACGGTAGATGGCCTCTACACCGTGGAGGGTACCGGCTACATCCCGCGCGGCGGTTTCCTGTTCGAGGGCCAGCCGATCGAGGCTGACCAGGCGCCCCTGCTGATGCAGGCGATCCGCGCCGCGCTGCTGTGCAATGACGCCACGCTGGAACAGAAGGCGGATGACTGGCGCGTGCACGGCGACCCGATGGAAGGTGCCCTGGTGGTGGCGGCGGTCAAGGCCGCACTGGAGCCGGAGGAGGAACGGCGGCAGCATCCGCGCACCGATCTGATCCCGTTCGAATCCGAGCACAAGTTCATGGCAACGCTGCACCATGGCCACGACGGCAGGGCCATGATCTATCTTAAGGGCGCGCCCGAGCAGGTGCTGGCGCATTGCGCCAAGGCACAGGGCGCGGCGGGCGAGGAACTGCCGATGGATGCCGAGCGATGGCGGCAACAGGTGGAGGCGCTGGCGAACCAAGGTCAGCGCGTGCTGGCGGTGGCGCGCAAGCCGGCGCAAGACCACCATCAGGAGCTGGATTTCAACGATGTGGAAGAGGGTCTGTTGCTGCTCGGCCTGTTCGGCCTCATCGATCCGCCGCGCGAGGAGGCGATAGAGGCGATGGCCGAGTGCCGGACCGCGGGTATCCGGGTGAAGATGATTACGGGTGACCATGCCGGCACGGCGCGCGCCATCGCAGCACGGCTCAATCTTGAAAACAGCGCTGAGGCCATCACCGGTCACGACCTCGATCAGATGGACGACGCCGCGCTGGCCTGGCGCGTGCGGGACGTGGACGTTTACGCGCGTGTCAGTCCGGAACACAAGCTGCGGCTGGTCACGCTGCTCCAGGCACAGGGTGCCATCGTCGCCATGACCGGCGACGGCGTCAACGACGCCCCCGCCCTGAAGCGCGCCGACGTTGGCATCGCCATGGGCCACAAAGGCACCGAGGCGGCCAAGGAGGCTTCGGAGATGGTCATTGCCGACGACAACTTCGCCTCCATCGTTCATGCCGTCGAGCAGGGCCGCACCGTCTACGACAACCTCAAAAAAGCCATTGTGTTTCTCCTGCCCATCAATGGCGGCGAAGCCATGAGCATCATGATCGCGGTGTTGTTCGGTTTTACCCTGCCCATCACGCCGGTGCAGATCCTGTGGGTAAACATGGTGAGTTCGGTGGCGTTGGCCATGGCGCTGGCGTTCGAGGCCACCGAACCGGAGGTCATGCACCGCCCGCCGCGACCGACGAGAGAAGCCATACTGTCGGACTTTCTGCTCTGGCGCATTGCGCTTGTATCGGCATTGATGGCGGCGGGCGTGTTCGGCATCTTTGGCTGGGCCAGCACCCACGGTTCCACGCTGGAGGAGGCGCGCACCTACGCGGTCAATACGCTGGTAGCGATGGAGGTGTTCTACCTGTTCAGCGTCCGCTATTTGCGCGCGCCATCGTTCAAGCTGGACCAGCTGTTCAACTCTCGCGCGGCCCTGATCGCCGTGGCGGTGGTTGTAACGTTGCAGCTGTTCTTCACCTATGCGCCGTTCATGGAACGTTTCTTCGATACCCGGCCGGTGGACTTCGTGCACGGTCTGGAAATCATCGCGCTGGGCATGGCGCTGTTCCTGATACTCGAATTGGAAAAGTGCGCGCTGCGCAAGTGGCGCAAGAACCCTAGCGGTCAACGCGACGGGTCCGGGGCAGCGGGATGAGGCGGTGCTTCGATACAAGAGAGGTGACGGCGACGTCACCCGCCCGGTCCGCCCTGCCGGTCGCGATGGGTCATAGCGGCAACCCGGCGCGGAGCGAGGCTGAATCATGACGGTGTTCCCGGATGTGTTCACCGAGATGGCCGTGCTGCTGCTGTTGGCGGCTGCAGTGGGGGCCCTGGGCGTTCGCCTGCGCCAGCCCTTGATCGTCGCTTTTATCGCCGTGGGTATACTCGTCGGCCCCTCGGTGCTCGGTTGGGTAGGCGCGAACGATCAGGTCGATCTGCTGGCAAAATTCGGCATTACCCTGTTGCTGTTCGTCGTCGGCTTGAAACTGGATCTGCATATTATCCGCACCATGGGGCCGGTCGCTCTGGCGACGGGACTCGGCCAGGTGATATTCACCAGCGTCGTCGGTTACCTGATCGGTTACGCCTTTGGCATGACGCCAGTGACTGCCCTGTACGTAGCGGTCGCGTTGACATTCTCCAGCACCATCATCATCGTCAAACTGCTTTCGGACAAACGCGAGGTGGATACGCTGCACGGTCGTATCGCCCTGGGTTTCCTGATCGTGCAGGACCTGGTCGTCGTGTTGGTCATGATTGGCATCAATGCCCTGGGTGCCACCGGTGATGTCTCGTGGACCCAGGCGGCATTCGCTATACTGGTCAAGGGTGTGGGGTTTCTTCTGCTGGTCGGGTTGGCGATGCGGTACCTGCTACCGCGGCTGCTCCACATGCTGTCACGCTCGCATGAACTGCTGGTGTTGTTCGGCATTGCCTGGGGGCTAGCGTTGGCAGCCCTCGGTGTAATGCTCGGATTTAGCAAAGAGGTAGGCGCCTTTGTTGCTGGCGTGTCACTGGCCTCCACACCTTACCGGGACGCCCTCGGCGCGCGCCTGACGGGTGTGCGCGACTTTCTGCTGCTGTTTTTCTTTCTCGACCTCGGGGCGCAACTGGACCTGGGGCTGCTGGGTGCCCAGCTGGTGGAGTCGCTGGTGTTCTCTCTGTTCGTCTTGATCGGCAATCCTCTAATTGTCATGGTTATCATGGGAGCGCTGGGATACCGCAGTCGTACCGGGTTTCTGGCGGGCCTCACGGTGGCGCAGATCAGTGAATTTTCCCTGGTCCTGGGGGCGTTGGGCCTGAGTCTTGGCCATATCAGCGCCGAGACCATGGGCTTGATTACCCTGGTGGGGCTTATCACCATCAGCGTATCCACTTACATGATCATCTATTCGCATCCGTTGTATGAGCGCCTGGCCCCCTGGCTCAGGATCTTCGAACGCCGCCAGCCTCATCGGGAGGTCATGCACGATGCCGTGCCCGATGATGCCGTGCCGCAGGTTATTCTGTTCGGATTGGGGCGGTACGGAAGCGGTATCGCCCGGAGTTTGCGTGAGGGAGGCTGGCGGGTGTTGACTGTCGATTTCAACCCGGACCTGGTTCGCGCAGGCGATTCCATGGGGTACCCGGTCATGTTCGGGGATGCCGAGGATCCAGAGTTCATTGCGACCCTGCCGCTTGGGCGGGCACAATGGGTGGTGAGCACAGCGCGCGAACGCCATGTCAATCTATCGCTCATACACGCTTTACAGGGCTTGGATTACAGTGGTCGAATCGCCATTACGGCACAGTCACCGGATGAGGTCGCAAGACTGGAACAGGCGGGCGCCGATGTGGTTCTGGTGCCGTTCGCGGACGCCGCCCATGAAGCGGCTAATCGCATCATGCGGCAGGATTTTGTGAAACAACCGTTACTGCAGCATCAATGACCCAGCACAGTGAGGAGAATGCATGCAATACGTGCATCAAGGAATAGGCTTTTCTACGATCGTATCGAGGGTCCTGCTGTTTTCAATCATGTGGTGGGCACTCACCGATGGCGCGGCCGCGTCATGGTGGGTTGGCGTGCCGGCCGTGTCGTTCGCGGTGATCGCCAGCATAGCGGTATTGCCGCCGCTATCCCTGGTCTGGCGAGAGCTGCTCAGATTTACACCATTTTTCCTTTGGCGTTCTTTGCAGGGCGGCGCGGATGTGCCCTGGCGGGCGTTTCATCCCGGCAGTCACCGATTACCCGCTTCGACTGCCTCCGGGACTGCCGCAGGTGTTCCTGGCCAATATCGTGAGTCTGTTGCCGGGTACCTTGAGCGCCACGCCGGATGGGCAAGCATCAAAGGTCCATGTGCTGGATGGCAGGGGAGAGTTTATGACCGAACTGAGGGCGCTGGAACAACGCGTGGCACGGATGTGTGGCGCATTGCTGGCGACTTCCCATGGAGGCGAATGAGATGCAGCGATTCAAAAACGTTCTTTGTGTGATCGAACATGGTGAGGCCAGCAAGCCGGCCCTGGATCGGGCCGTTGCGCTGGCCGAGAACAACCAGGCCAGCCTGACGGTCGTCGATGTGATCCCGCGGGTACCATCCGGCATTGGCATGCCGGATGGCGGTCCAATCTCCGGCGAGCTGCAGGCGGCAATGGTGCGCGAGCATGAGGCGCGGATGGAGCCTTTGATCGAACCCTACCGTCAACGCCTCGATATTCAGCACAAAGTCCTGCTCGGTACCTCCTTTCTCGAGGTGATCCGCGAGGTGTTACGCAACCAGCGTGATCTGGTGATCAAGTGCCCTGAATCGCCGAGTTGGCTGGACCGCTTTTTCAGCGGTGACGATATGCACTTGTTGCGTAAGTGTCCCTGCCCCGTCTGGTTCGTCAAACCCCAGGTACCCAAGACTTACCAACGTATCCTCGCGGCCGTCGATGTCGATGTTGGTTACCTGCCAACGGAGTTGGAGACGCGCCATCGCTTGAATGTCCAGATACTGGAAATGGCGGCCTCGCTGGCGATCTCGGAATCGGCGGAGCTGCATGTTGTGCATGCCTGGGAATCGATGAGCGAGTTGGTCAGCGGTTTTGTGTTCTCGTCGGATCATTCTAGTGAGAGGATGCTAGCCAATATCGAACAAGAACGGCGGCAGCAACAGCAACATCTTGACGAGTTAATGCGGAGTATCAAGATTAATAGTCATGCTGCACGGGACGCCCTGGACTACCTGAAACCTCTAACCCATCTGCTGAAAGGGTCTGCCCGCAAGGAGATTCCGGTACTGGCTAAACGCCTGGCCATCGATTGCGTCGTCATGGGGACCGTGGCACGTACGGGTATTCGCGGCTTCTTCATTGGCAATACCGCGGAGACCATTCTCGAGCAGATCGATTGTTCGGTGCTGGCGATCAAACCGCAGGAATTTGTAACACCGGTTACGTTGGAAGAGTGCTGATCAATGATGAAAGGAGGTGGGTGAGATGAAGCGGTTTAAAGATATTCTTTGCGTGATGGAGCCACAAGCTGCTTGCCAGTGTGCCCTTGAGCGTGCTGTGGCACTGGCGGAGAGCAACCAGGCGCGCGTGACGGTCGTCACCGTTATCGAACGCGTGCCGGAGGGTATCAGAATACCTGAGGGTGTACCGAGCCCGGGCGATATGCAGGCCAGATTGACGGAGGCTCAGGCTCAGCGGCTGAAAGCTTTGATCGAGCCTTACCACGCGCGGGTCAAGATTAACGCTAAGGTGCTGGTGGGTACCTCATTCCTGGAAATCATTCGGGAGGTGTTGCGCAGCAATCATGATCTGGTGATCAAGTGTCCTGAATCGCCGGACTGGCTGGACCGCTTTTTCGCCGGTGACGATATGCATTTATTGCGAAAATGCCCCTGCCCGGTCTGGCTGGTCAAGCCGGAGACGGCGGACTCCTACCAGCGCATCCTGGCTGCCGTGGACGTGGACGACAGTTATCCGCCAGCGGAACTGAAGACACGCCAGGCATTAAATGGCATGGTCATGGAACTGGCCGGTTCTTTGGCCGTGTCGGAGTTTGCGGAATTGCACGTCGTACATGCCTGGGAGGCGATCGGCGAGAGCGCCATGCGCCACGGGGCATTCACGAGCCGGCCGGAAGACGAGGTTAACGCCTATGTCGAAGAGATACGGCGGCGTCACGCCCAGCTTCTGGATACGCTGATGCAAAAGACGGGCGCGAAACTGGGGCCGGACGCTATGGATTACATAAAACCCCAACGACACCTGCTGAAGGGATCGGCGCGCAAGGAGATTCCGGCGCTGGCCAAACGTCTGCAGGTCGACTGCATCGTCATGGGGACGGTGGCGCGCACTGGCGTCTGTGGGTTCATCATGGGCAATACCGCGGAGACAATTCTTGAGCAGATCACTTGTTCGGTGATGGCGATCAAGCCGCCCGGTTTCGTCACGCCGGTTACACTGGAAGACTGAGTCCGTATTCAAACTCTTTACTTCGCACTGGCTTTATTGCTGTTGATGAACCTCGTTGCCGGGATGTGGCGCGTGCTATGTGGCCCGTGTATGGCGAAATAGGCAACGGGTATTTCCGCCATTAAGTTAACAAAAACAGCAAGTGACGATTTATTATGGTAACTGCGAACCATATGGTCGGAGGCTCAGATCCCCCAAGTGACTCATTTGTTAGCCGATATGTCCGGTTTTAGTTGGTGCGATATGGGCCATGAATCGGAGTGTGGCCCATAAGTCTATGAGATATAAAAGAATTACAATTATTTCCGAAGACGCATGTAACCGGGGGATAAGGTGGCCTCCCCTTGGGGACGCCAATCAACTCAATAAGGTAGAAAATCAGCACCGGATTCGGTTG
>JASFNS010000084.1:0-7565 GCA_050116915.1 Thiogranum sp.
GGTAGCAGAGCGAGCGAGATTGCTAGCGGTACGAGCGTACGTAAGCGGGTAAATACGGTATTGGTTTTGTGTTTCAATGTTTGCCCCCTACGTAAGTAATTTTGAGTAATTTTACACAAAAAAGCGGGCGCAGTACCCCGTATGTCGGCTATCCCGTTTTTATAGCCATAAACTGGATGGTCAATTCACTTGTATGGCAAGGCGCAGGTGCGCCTGGTGCCGGCCGCCCAATACGATAGCGGATCGTACTCGTCTTGCCGACCCGGGAAGTACAAAAACCTGCACGAACGGCTTCCCTGAATGACAAACTGCGGCGCAAGCTTGCCAGACCGAGGCATCGACGAAGGGTAGATAGCACGCAATAGCTTTCCCAGCTGAATACACAAGATAAAACACGGGTGTTGCTTTTGTTCCTGGACGCGACTGCAAGCGTTGCTATTTTCCGATGCAGAAACTGGAAAAGATCTCGCCCAGGAGATCGTCACTGGAAAACTCACCGGTAATTTCCGACAAGTGCTGCTGCGCCAGTCGCAACTCTTCAGCCAACAGCTCTCCACTGCCACTGATCAGACAGGTCCGAGCATTATCAAGACTACTGCCCGCTCGCCGCAGCGCGTCGAGGTGGCGGCGGCGAGCGCTGAATCCGCCGATGCTGCTGTCGGTGTAGCCCATCACCGCCTTGAGGTGCTGGCGCAAGTCATCCATGCCCGCACCGCTGCGCGCGCTCAGCGCCAGCTCGACCTGACCATCTCTGTGTCGCAGACCGGGTTCGCGGCCACTGAGGTCGATCTTGTTCAGAACGCGGCTGCAGGGCAGGGCGGTCGGCAGTCGTTCAAGCAGCGCGCGGTCCGCCTCGCCGAAACCGGTCTGATCGTCAATGACCAGGAGTATGCGGTCAGCCTGTTCGATCTGTGTCCAGGCACGGCGCACGCCCTCCTGCTCGACGGGATCTTCACTATCGCGTAAACCGGCGGTATCAATGATGTGCAGCGGCATGCCGTCGATCTGGATATGTTCCCGGAGCACGTCCCTTGTGGTGCCCGCAACAGGCGTAACGATGGCCGCCTCGCGCCCCGCCAGGCTATTGAGAATACTGGACTTTCCGACATTCGGCTGGCCAGCCAGCACGACCGTCATACCCTCGCGCAACAGGCAACCCTGGCGGGTACTGGCGAGCAATTCCCGCAGGCGACCGGTTACCCTCTCCAGGCGCCGCTGTGCCTCACCCTCGCCCAGGAAATCAATTTCTTCTTCCGGAAAATCGATGGCTGCTTCGACGAAGGTGCGTAGCTCGATCAGCGCCTGCGTCAATTCATGCACCCGATCGGAGAATTCGCCCTGCAATGAACGCACGGCCGCGCGTGCGGCGCTGGCGGTGCTGCTGTCGATCAGGTCGGCAATCGCCTCGGCCTGGGCCAGGTCCAGTTTGTCGTTGAGAAAGGCGCGTTCGGAAAACTCTCCCGGGCGCGCCGGACGGGCGCCCAGCTCCAGCACCCGCGCCAGCAACAGGTCCATAACAACCGGTCCACCGTGGCCGTGCAGCTCCAGTACATGTTCGCCGGTGAAGGAATGTGGTGCGGGAAAATAAAGGGCCAGGCCGGTGTCGATGAGCCCGCCCGCGGCATCCTTGAAGTACTGCAGCCCGGCCTCGCGTGGACGGGGCAGATGGCCCAGCAAGGTCCCGGCAAGGTTGGGCACGCCCGGTCCCGACACGCGCACGATGCCCACGCCGCCGCGGCCCGGCGGCGTGGCGATGGCGGCGATGGTATCGGCACCGGCCTCGGTGCCCGCGTCCTGTCCCTGACCCTCTCGCGCGGGAGAGGGCATAGATTCAGGCACTGGCGGCTTCGACGCGCTTGGTAATAACGTACTGCTGCGCAATCGACAACGTGTTGTTGACTACCCAGTAGAGCACCAGGCCCGACGGGAAGAAGGCAAAAAACACGGTGAACACCACCGGCAGCACCATCATCACCTTGGCCTGAATGGGATCCATGGGCGCCGGGTTGAGTTTCTGCTGGATCCACAGCATGAAGGGTGCCTGGCGCATTTCCACGCTTTCCAGCAGTACCCAGTAAAGCGAAATGAACACCGGTATCTGCACCAGTACCGGCAGACAGCCGCCCAGCGGATTCACCTTCTCCTTTTTGTACATGTCCATCATCGCCTGGTTGAGCTTCTGCTTGTCGTCACCGTAGCGCTCTTTGAGCGCCTGCAGGCGTGGCGCAAGCTTGCGCATATTGGCCATGGACTTGTAGCTTGTTTCCGACAGCTTGAAGAAGGCGAGCTTGATCAGGATGGTAAGAAAAATGATCGACCAGCCCCAGTTGCCAACCAGGGAATGGATCTTTTCCAGCAGCCAGTAGATGGGGTCAGCGATGAACGTCAGCTTGCCGTAGTCGACCGTCAGCTCCAGGCCGGGTGCTACGGCCTCCATCACGTGCTGCAGCTTGGGGCCGACAAACAGCCGCGCGGCGCTGGTCTGTTCGCTGCCGGGCGCGACATCCATCGCCGGTCCGATCATACCGATGACATAGCGCTCATCCTGCAGCGCGCGGCTGTAGTAGCGCTCCGGCTGCTTGGCCGGGGGTATCCAGGCGCCCACGAAATAGTGCTGGATCATGGCGGCCCAGCCACCGGTCACCTCGCGGTTGAGTGGCTTGTCCTCCATGTCACCGAAGCTGATCTTCTGATATTTCTCTTCGGGGCTGTAGAGCACGCCACCGGTATATGTATGGATAAACTTGCTGGTGCTCTGCAGCGGGGTGCGCTGCAACTGGTAGTAGGGCTGGACCTTCCAGGCCGCGCCGCTACCGTTGTTTACCTTGAACTCCACGTCGATGACGTAACTGCCGCGGTGGAAGCGGTAGATCTTTGTGACCTCGATCCCCTTGCCGTCGGTCCAGCGCAGCGGCACTTCCACCACATCACCGCCGGCCGACAATTCGAACTTGTGGCGGTCAACCTGGAAGCTGGCGTGGTGGGTCGGTTCCGGCCCTTTGCCGGCACGCAAACCGCTCTGCGCGATGAACAGCTGCTTGGCACTGGTTTCCATCAGGCGGTAGGGCGGGCTGTCGGGTTTCAGGGTGACCGGGTACTTGAGGAGATCGACTTCGCGCAAATCACCACCCTGCGTATCGATCACGGCGCGGAACAGGTCGGTAACCACTTCGACCTTCTGGCCGGCAGGCAACTGCAACGCCACTGGAGGACTGGCTTGCGGTGCCTGCTCGTCATGCGCGGCGGGTAAATCCTCGGGTACCGTGCCCTGCGAGGAGGGGACCTGATCTGTTTGCGCGGTGGCCGGTGACGGCGCGGGTTGCTCCTGGGGACCGTAGTCCTTCATCCAGGTCTGCCACAGCAGCAGCACGAGAAACGACAGGGCGATGGCCAGTAAAACGCGTGGGTTATCCATGGGTGTGTTCGGGTGAGTGCTTTTTTGTTGGGTGTAGGGCGGGATTTTCCGGCACCGGGTCGAGCCCGCCGGCATGCCAGGGGTGACAGCAACCGACACGGCGCAAGGCCAGCCAGCTGCCTCGCAGCACACCGAAGCGTTCGATGGCCGTGATGGCGTATTCGGAGCACGTCGGCGTAAAACGGCAGTGGTTGCCGAGCCAGGGGCTTACCAGCAGGCGATAAGCTCTAATCAGTAGCAGTAGCAGTGTGCGCATGCGCGGCAATTGTACGCCAGTGGGTATCGAGTGTGCGGTTAATCTGTTGATTGCTGCGTATGCTGATGCCGGGACGAACCAGGACCACCAGGTCTTCGCCGGCGAGCATCGCCTGCTGCAATCGAAAACTTTCGCGGATCAACCGTTTGACCCGGTTGCGTTTCACCGCGTTGCCGGCGGCTTTGATCGAGACAACCATGCCCAGGCGGGCGTGATCCAGGCCGTTGGCAGCTGCCAGTACTGTGATCAGGCGGTCACTGGCCTTATGCTCGCACTGCTTGAAAACGCGCTGATACCGGGCTGCGCTGAGCAAGCGGTGGTCGCGGGGATAACGCGCCGGCACGACCAGCTAAAAAAACCTTGCTCAGACAGACAGGCGAGCGCGCCCTTTGGCCCGACGCGCCTTTATCACGAGACGGCCGCCCTTGGTGCGCATCCGGGCACGAAAACCGTGAGTGCGCTTGCGCTTCAGGTTGCTGGGTTGAAAAGTTCTCTTCATGGCGCAATCGGTTCCCAAATAGTTAAAGGCCCGCTGCTTGGGCGGGCCGGATCAGGCCGCGCAGATTACTGGTTTTACCCGGGCGCTGTCAACTGCTTTGGCCGGTAGACCAGGTCGCTTTAGTTGTGGATAACTCGGCGACCGCGCGCTAGACTGGTCAGTCCTCCACGCGATGAAACAGCTGTCTGAACGGGGATTACCTTTGCAAGGCTCACTCTGGCAACAGTGTCTGGTGCGGCTCGAAAACGAGTTGCCGGAACAACAATTTAACACCTGGATCCGCCCGCTCCACGCCATCCACAGCGGCAGCGCGCTCAAGTTACTGGCGCCCAACCGTTTTGTGCTCGACTGGGTGAAAGACCACTACATCGGCAGTATCCAGCAGTCTGTCTGCGAACTGAGTCGTGACGACAGCTTGCGGGTGTTGCTCGAAGTCGGCTCGAACCAACCGGCGCAGGAAGCGCCCGCACCTGCGGCCGGCGGATCCCCGCGAGCCGACCGACGCCAGGAAAAACGCGGCCTGCCGCGCGGCAATCTGAATCCCGGTTTTACCTTTGACAGTTTTGTTGAGGGCAAATCCAACCAGCTGGCGCGCGCCGCCTCGATGCAGATCGCAGAGAATCCCGGCACCGCCTACAACCCGCTGTTCATCTACGGGGGTGTGGGTCTGGGCAAGACCCACCTGATGCACGCCGTGGGTAACACCATCGTCGCCAACCGGCCCACCGCGCAGGTAGTCTATCTGCACTCCGAGCGCTTTGTGGCGGACATGGTCAAGGCGCTGCAGCACAACGCAATCAACGAATTCAAACGCTATTACCGCACGGTCGATGCGCTGCTGATCGACGATATTCAGTTTTTTGCCGGTAAGGAACGTTCCCAGGAAGAGTTTTTCCATACCTTCAATGCCCTGCTCGAGGGGCATAGTCAGGTCATCCTGACCTGCGACCGTTACCCCAAGGAGGTCGTCGGCCTGGAGGAGCGTCTGAAATCGCGCTTCGGCTGGGGCCTCACAGTGGCCATAGAGCCACCCGAACTGGAGACGCGGGTTGCGATTCTGGTCAACAAGGCACTGCAGGCCAATATCGAGTTGCCCAGTGACGTTGCTTTCTTCATCGCCAAGCGCATCAATTCCAACATCCGTGAGCTCGAAGGAGCATTGCGGCGCGTCATGGCCAGCGCGCGTTTCACCGGCCGGGTCATCGACCTGGCCTTTACCAAAGAAGCCCTGCGCGATTTGCTGGCGCTGCAGGACAAGCTGGTATCGGTGGACAACATACAGAAAACCGTGGCGGAGTATTACAAGATCCGCGTTGCCGATCTGTTGTCGGCACGCCGCACGCGTTCCATCACCCGGCCCCGCCAGATAGCGATGGCGCTGGCAAAGGAACTGACCAGCCACAGTCTGCCGGAGATCGGCGCATCATTCGGTGGGCGCGACCATACCACGGTACTGCATGCGTGCCGCAAGGTGAACGAACTGAAGGAGTCGGACCTGCGCATTGCCGAGGACTACAGTAACCTGTGCAGAAAGCTGACGACATAATGTGGATAAAGGGTGCATAAATTTGCCGGCCCGAAGTTTTCCTATATTATCCACAGGCAACACACAGTTTCCGGGTGTTGTTACCAAGCCGTTGGAGTCCCCCGCGGCTATTGATTTAGCAGTTGAATTGCGGTGTTATCAACCGCGCTATACGCCCCTAACTATAACTATCAGGGTTATATAAAGGATATATATTTAATGAAATTCACTGTCGACCGGGAGACCTTGCTCAAGCCCCTTCAGCAGGTCATTGGTGTTGTGGAACGCCGTCAGACGTTGCCGGTACTGGGTAACCTGCTAATGGTCGCCGGCAATAACGGGCTGGTAATAACTGCAACGGATCTGGAAGTGGAGATCCAGTCGCGGGTCGGTATCGAAATCGACGAGCCCGGTGAGATAACACTGCCCGCGCGCAAGCTGGTCGATATCTGCAAGGCGCTTCCGGAAGGCGCCAGGATCCAGTTCAGCATCACCGATCAGAAAGCCCAGATACGATCGGGCAAAAGTCGTTTCACGCTGGCGACGTTGCCGGCGGCCGATTTTCCCCTGGTCGAAACCATCAAGGGTGATTGCAGCTTTACTATCCCGCAGAACCGACTCAAGGAACTGATCGAACGCACTCAGTTCTCCATGGCCCAACAGGACGTACGCTATTATCTCAACGGCCTGATGCTGGAGATTTCCAACGGTCTTTTGCGCGGCGTCGCCACCGACGGTCATCGCCTGGCACTCTGCGATATGCCGGTAGACATCAGGGTCAGCGAAACGCGCCAGGTTATCGTCCCGCGCAAGGGAATACAGGAGTTGCTGCGTCTGCTGGAAAGCAACGACGAACTGGTGCAGGTGGATGTCGGCAGTAATCATATCGGCATCAGCAATGCGGATATCCGTTTCTCGTCAAAACTGGTCGACGGCCGCTTTCCGGACTACGATCGCGTGGTGCCGAAGGGTGGTGACAAACTGGTGCTCGCCGACCGGGAGCTGCTACGCCAGGCACTGTCGCGTACCTCGATTCTCTCGAATGAAAAATACCGCGGTATCCGGCTGAATCTGGAAAAAAATATCATTAAAATTCAAGCACATAACCCGGAACAGGAAGAGGCCGACGAGGAATTCGAAGTGGATTACGCGGGCGCTGGATTGGAAATCGGGTTCAATGTGACTTACCTGCTGGACGTACTGTCCAGCGTACGCAGCGACCATGTCGAGATTACTCTGAGCGATTCCAACAGCAGCTGCCTGATGCGGGAACCGGGTACGGAACAATACCGCTACGTGGTCATGCCAATGCGGCTTTAGGCCGCACTTTCCGAGCAGCCCGGTCTCGGGCTGTCACGTGTCGATGCCCATAGAGTCGATGTCGATCCGGCGATTTCGCAACCTCCAGCCGGTCGAACTCCATTTCTCCCCGCAGCTGAATTTGTTCGTCGGGGAAAACGCGGCGGGCAAAACCAGTCTTCTTGAATCGCTGTTCGTACTGGCGCGCGGCCGGTCGTTTCGCACCACGCATCTCGACAAGCTGATTCAGGACGACGAGGACAGTTTCGAGTTGTTTGTGGAGGTGGTCGGGGAAGATGGCCGACGGACCCGGGTGGGGATGCGCCGGCGACGCGGGCGTTTCGAGTGTCGCATCGATGCCCACCCGGTAAAACGTTTGTCTGAACTGGCCGGACTTTTCCCCGTGCATTGGCTGGGTGGCAACCTGCACGCGTTGGTCGAGGACGGACCGGCGTACCGCCGCCAGTTTCTGGACTGGGGTTTGTTTCACGTGAAACCTGACTACATGGCGTTGTGGAAGCGGTTCGGGAAATTACTGAAACAGCGTAACGCGGCGCTTCGCTCCAGTGCG
>JASFNS010000085.1:0-7511 GCA_050116915.1 Thiogranum sp.
TGCGATGCTGCCGGGAGAGAACGGAACGCGGTGTGGTCTGTTACGCAGGCAAGGGTCACGCCGGACTAGATGCGCAGCGCGGTGAACTCCCCGGTAACATTATTGCTGCACAGCCGGTGGTAGGCATTTTCCAGTTCTTCGCGGCGGTGGACCCGGATGCGTTCCCCGGTTCGTATCGGCGCCTGGGGGACGAGTTCGACGGGAAATCCCAGGGCGGTTACAGCGTATAGGGCGTCTTCGAAGGTGTTCAGGAACAGGAATGCTTTGGACATGCAGAGCCTCGTAATCCGGTTACAGTACAACTGCTATCAACGGGGACACGGCGGAAACCGACGCCGGCCTCGGAGTATGGACGAGCCGCACAACGGGTGCAACCTAAGCTACTGAAATTGAAGAAAAATATGTGTTCTTAGCGGCTTCGACAGCGTTTTTATACAGGCGCCTTAAGTTTACGATGTAAGTTGCTAATGTAATGAGACAAGGCACCCCCGACGCCTGAGGGGACCGGCGTCCCGAAGCCGCCGTGCCGGGCGGCGTCGAGCGGCTTGCCGTCGCGTAAACGTTATTGGACTACATTTAATCCGCGCAGTCTGATACAATGCTTGGAATTTCAGGCGGATCCGTCAGATTTGTGGCGGGTGTCGTGATTTGAAGTGGGCCTTTGGCCCATTTTTTATTTGTGGTGCAAGCGGATGCCGCACGAGTCGGTCGAGCTGCGGGAACTGATTGAGCCTGCAGTCACAGCGTTGGGTTTTGAACTGGTTGGTGTGGAATTCATTCACGGCAAGAGCGGCCTGTTGCGTGTCTACATTGACCATCCCGAGGGGATCAGCGTGGACGATTGTCAGGCGGTGAGTCACCAGGTCAGCGGTGTGCTCGATGTCGAGGATCCGATTCGCGGTCAGTATACGCTGGAAGTGTCGTCGCCGGGTCTGGACAGACCCCTGTTCCGGGAGCGGGATTTCGAGCGCTTTGCCGGGAACCAGGTGGATATCCGCCTGCTGGCGCCGGTCAACGGCCGTCGAAAATTTAAAGGTGTGCTGGGCGGACTGCGGGACGGCCAGGTGGTGTTACAAATGGATGACGAGGAACTGGTAGTGGCATTGGACGAAATAGACCGAGCACGGCTGGTCCCGGATTATAAATCGCATCGCGCGGAGGGTGCGTAATGAGTAAAGAAATTCTGTTGGTCGTGGACGCGGTCTCGAATGAAAAGGGTGTCGACAAGGAAGTGATTTTCGGCGCCATCGAAGCGGCGCTCGCCTCGGCGACCAGAAAGCGCCACGAAGAGGATATCGATGCGCGCGTGGCTATAGACCGCAACACCGGCGACTACCAGACGTTCCGTCGCTGGGAGGTGGTCGAGGAAACGCCGGAACAGGACGAGGAAGACGAGGAGAGCGGTTACCGCTATCCCTCACGCCAGATTCTGCTCGAAGAAGCCCGCGAGAAGAATCCTGACATACAGGTTGGCGATTTTATCGAAGAGCCCATGGAGTCGGTGGACTTCGGTCGCATCGGCGCCCAGACGGCCAAGCAGGTCATTGTGCAGAAGGTGCGCGAAGCGGAACGCGCCCAGGTGGTGGATGCCTACCAGAGCCGTGTCGGCGAACTGGTCACCGGTATCGTCAAGCGCGTTGAGCGCGGCAATGTCTACCTGGATCTGGGCGGTAACGCCGAAGCCATTATTTATCGCGAGGAGATGATCCCTCGCGAAGCGGTGCGTCCCGGTGACCGCCTGCGCGGCTACCTGCAGGATGTGCGTTCGGAACCGCGCGGCCCGCAGTTGTTTATCAGTCGTGTCGCCCCGGAATTCCTCATAGAGCTGTTCAAGCTCGAGGTGCCGGAAGTCGGCCAGGGACTGATCGAGATCCTGGGCGCGGCCCGGGATCCGGGCCTGCGCGCCAAGATCGCGGTCAAGAGCAATGATCCGCGGATCGACCCGGTTGGTGCCTGTGTCGGCATGCGCGGTTCGCGCGTGCAGACAGTGTCCACCGAGCTGGCCGGTGAGCGCGTCGATATCATTCTCTGGGATGAAAACCCGGCACAGTTCGTTATCAATGCCATGTCGCCGGCGGAAGTGGTTTCCATCGTTGTCGACGAGGAACGCAACAGCATGGACGTGGCGGTGACCACCGACCAGTTGTCGCAGGCCATTGGTCGTGGCGGCCAGAACGTGCGCCTGGCTTCGCAGCTGACCAACTGGGAACTCAACGTCATGGACGAGCAGCAGGCCGCGGAAAAGTCCGAGGAAGAAGCGCAGAAACTGCAGAAGCTGTTCATGGACGACCTGGATGTCGATGAGGAAGTCGCGGCTATCCTGGTGCAGGAAGGTTTCTCTACGGTCGAGGAGATCGCCTACGTGCCGAACAGCGAGCTGATGCAGATCGAGGAATTCGAAGAGGCTATCGTTGAAGAATTGCGTGGCCGCGCGCGCGATGTGTTGCTGACGCGCGCCATTGTCAACGAAGAGAGCATGAGCGGTGCGCAGCCGGCGCAGGATCTGCTGGAGATGGAAGGTATGGACGACGAACTCGCCTACCGACTGGCCGGTCAGGGCATCGTCACGATGGAAGATCTGGCCGAGCAGGCCGTGGACGATTTGCTGGACATCGAAGGTTTGGACGCCGAGCGGGCAGGTCAGTTGATCATGACGGCGCGAGCCCCCTGGTTCGCCGAACAAGAGCAAGGCTAAAGGTCGAGGAGACGCCTGAGCTATGACAGAAGTAACGGTACGACAGTTTGCAGACGTAGTGGGTTTGCCGGTGGAACGCCTGTTGGCGCAGCTGGACGAAGCCGGTCTGAGCATATCCGGCGCGGATGCCACGATTTCCGACAAGGAGAAAATGCAACTGCTCAGCTACCTCCGCAAGAGTCACGGTAAATCCGAAGCATTGACTGTGTCCCAGCCAAAAAAGGTGACGCTCAAACGCCGTTCGCACAGCGAACTGCGCACAACGTCGCCGCGCGGCGCCACGTCGAAAACCGTCAGCGTCGAGGTGCGCAAGAAACGCACCTATGTGAAGCGTGCTGACCTGGTGGCCGAGGAACAGGATCGCCTCAAACAGGAAGCCGAGGAAAAGGCCAAGCTGCTCGCCGAACGCGAGGCCAAGCAGGAAGCCGAGCGCGAGGCATTGCGCCGTGCCGAGGAAGAGGCTACCCGGCGTGCCGAGGAAGACCGTCAGCGTGCCGAAGAATCCAAGCGCCGCCAGGAAGAGAGCGCTGCCCGCGAGGCCGAGAGTGAGCGTCGCAAGGCCGATGAGCAGGCCCAGGCCCAGGCGCGCGCCGAGCAGGAGGCCAAACAGCAGAAGGCCGAGCCGGAACGCAAGACGAAACGCCACGAGGCCGCAGACCGGCACACCAAATACGGACGTCAGGAGCTGCACGTTGCCGAAGGCAAAGGTGGCCGTCGCAAGAAGAAGAAACCCGGCAAGGCCGGCGGTACCTTCCGTACCAGCGGCGAACACGGTTTTGCGAAGCCGACCGCACCGGTGGTCCACGAAGTGTCTGTACCGGAGGCGATCACCGTTTCCGAGCTGGCGCAGAAGATGTCTATCAAGGGGACCGAGTTGATCAAGTCCCTGATGAAGATGGGTGTCATGGCGACCATCAATCAGAGCCTGGACCAGGATACCGCTACGCTGCTGGTCGAGGAGCTGGGGCACGTCGCCAAGCCGGTATCGGACAACGATCTGGAGACACAGATCGAGGAACTGGCCGCGAAAGAGATTTCCGGCGAGAAGGTACCGCGGCCGCCCGTGGTCACCATCATGGGACACGTCGACCACGGCAAGACCTCGCTGCTTGACTACATTCGCAGCACCCGGGTGGCCGCCGGTGAGGCCGGTGGTATCACCCAGCACATCGGTGCCTATCACGTGGATACGGACAAGGGCACCATCAGTTTCCTGGACACCCCGGGCCACGCCGCATTTACCGCCATGCGGGCACGCGGCGCGAAGGTCACCGACATCGTCATACTGGTGGTGGCTGCCGATGACGGCGTCAAGCCACAGACCATCGAAGCCATACAGCACAGCCGGGCCGCGGGTGTGCCGATGGTGGTCGCCATGAACAAGATGGATAAACCCGAAGCGGACATTGATCGTCTGAAAACAGAATTATCGCAGCAGCAGGTGATACCAGAAGACTGGGGCGGTGATACCCAGTTTATTCCCGTGTCGGCGAAAACCGGCGAAGGGGTCGACGACCTGCTGGATGCACTTTTGCTGCAGGCGGAAGTGCTGGAACTGAAGGCCGTCGAGGACTGTCCCGCGCAGGGCGTGGTCATTGAATCCACCCTCGACAAGGGGCGCGGACCGGTGGCAACCATCCTGGTGCAGAACGGCGTGTTGCGGCGCGGGGATACGCTGGTTACGGGACAGGAAATGGGACGCGTACGCGCCATGTTCGACGAAGCCGGGCGACCCATAGAGTCCGCCGGACCGTCGATGCCTGCCGTGGTGCTGGGACTGTCGGGCACGCCGGACGCTGGCGAAGATGCCCTGGTGATCAACGACGAGCGCAAGGCCCGCGAGCTGGCCGAGTTCCGTCAGCAGAAACAGCGCGAGATCAAGCTGGCCAAGCAGCAACAGACCAAGCTCGAGGATATGTTCTCGCGCATGGGCACGGGTGAGACGACGATGCTCAATATCGTTCTCAAGGCCGATGTTCAGGGCAGCGTCGAGGCGCTGCGCGATTCGCTGACAAAGATTCAGACCGACGAAGTGGCGGTCAAGGTGGTGTCGGCCGGGGTCGGTGGTATCAACGAAACCGATGCCAATCTGGCCGTGGCCTCCAACGCCATTCTCATCGGCTTCAACGTGCGTGCCGATGCCGCCGCCCGGCGGATTGTGGAAGAGCATGGTATCGACCTGCATTACTACAGCGTGATCTATGACGCAATCGACAAGGTCAAGGCGGCGGTTTCGGGCATGTTGTCGCCGGAAATAACCGAAGAGATCATCGGCCTGGCGGAAGTGCGGGATGTTTTCCGGGCGCCCAAGATCGGTGCCATCGCGGGGTGCATGGTGGTCGAAGGCGCGGTCAAGCGCAGTGCGCCGATCCGCGTCCTGCGGGACAACGTGGTGATCTACGAGGGCGAGCTGGAATCGCTGCGGCGGTTCAAGGATGACGTCAACGAAGTGCGCTCTGGAACGGAATGCGGTATCGGCGTCAAGGGCTACAATGATGTCCAGGTCGGGGACCAGATCGAGGTCTTCGAACGTACAGAGACGGCGCGCGTCGTCGAGTAATCGCGCGCGCTCCGTTATACAACCCCGGCGTTTATCGCAATCATGCCACGTGATTTCCCCAGAACCCGGCGGGTGGGCGAGCAGCTCCAGCGTGAGCTTGCCACCCTTATCCGCGACGAGATAAACGATCCGCGCCTGGGTATGGTGAGCATTTCCGCGGTGGAAGTCTCCCGCGATCTTTCCCACGCCAAGGTGTTTTTTTCGACCCTGGGCGAACAGCAGGACGCGGACAACTCGCTCGAGGTATTGCAGGGCGCAGCAGGTTTCCTGAGGCACCTGCTGGGTCAGCGCCTGGTCATGCGCCACGTGCCGCAATTACATTTCAAACAGGATCACTCCCTGGAAGAGGGGGCGCGTCTCAGCGCCTTGATCGACTCGGCCGTGCGCGCCGATCGGGAAGACGAGAACGATCCGGACCATTGAGGTAGCAGGTTTTATGGGACGACGCCACGTGAGAGGTCGAGACGTCAACGGTATCCTTTTGCTGGATAAACCGTCGGGCATTACATCCAACGATGCCCTGCAGCAGGTAAAACGTCTGTACTTCGCCAAAAAGGCCGGTCACACGGGCAGCCTGGACCCGCTGGCCTCGGGTGTGCTGCCTATCTGCATGGGGGAGGCGACCAAGGTATCGGCCTTCCTGCTCGACGCTGACAAGCGTTACCAGGTGCGTTGCCAGCTGGGTGTGCGTACCGCCACCGCGGACGCCGAAGGCGAGGTGCTGGAAACCCGGCCGGTGGGAAATTATTCGGAACAGCAACTGGAAGCCGTGCTCGACGGCTTCCGCGGCAGTATCGAGCAGGTGCCACCCATGTACTCGGCGCTGAAACACGAAGGCCAGCGCCTCTACAAGCTGGCGCGTCAGGGTGTCGAAGTCGAACGCGAGGCGCGCACCGTAGAGATCTACCAGCTGACCCTGACGGCTCGGGGCCCTGACTGGATCGATATCGCCGTGCACTGCTCGAAGGGAACCTATGTCCGTACACTTGCTGAGGATATCGGCGACAAACTGGGTTGTGGTGCGCATGTCAGTGCCTTGCGGCGTACCGCGGTGGGTCCCTACAACGAGACCGGTCTGGTCACGCTGGAGCAGCTGAGGGAACTCAAGGCGAACGACATGCCGGCCATGGACGGACTGCTGCTGCCGATCGAGACCGCGCTAACCCAATGGCCGGATGTGCAATTGTCGGCCGACGCCGCGTTTTACCTGCAGCAGGGGCAAGCTGTACTGGTGCCGCGCGCACCCACCAGTGGCTGGGTACGGCTGTACGCCGGCAATCGCCACTTTCTGGGCATGGGAGAAATTCTGGACGACGGGCGCGTAGCGCCCCGACGCCTGATGAAAGGTGCCTAAGCTATTGAGTGAATTAGCCTGGGCAGTTAAAATACGCCGCTTCCGTCTGGCCTGTTCGCTGGATGGACTGTGAGCATTACGCATTGGAGTTAACAATGGCTTTATCAACCGAACAGAAACACAAGATTGTCACTGACTACCAGCGTGCGCCGGGCGACACCGGGTCACCGGAAGTCCAGGTCGCGCTGCTATCCGCGAATATCCAGGAACTGACCGAACACTTCCAGACGCACAAACAGGATCACCACTCGCGCCAGGGTTTGTTGCGCATGGTCAGTAACCGCCGCAAGCTGCTCGATTACCTCAAGCGCAAAGATGTGGGACGCTACCAGGAGCTGATCGGCCGCCTCGGTCTGCGCCGCTGATTTTCTGAAAACTCTCTATCAACCGCTGTAGCAAGCAGTAAGGATTAACCAGTGAACCCTATCAAGAAATCTTTCCAGTACGGCAGTCATACGGTCACATTCGAAACCGGCGAAATCGCCCGCCAGGCCTCCGGCGCGGTCATGGTGAGCATGGGCGAGACCGTGGTGTTCGTCACCGCCGTCGGATTGAAACGCGGCTCCGAGGGACGGGATTTCTTCCCGCTCACAGTCGACTACCAGGAACGCACCTACGCCGCCGGCCAGATACCCGGCGGTTTTTTTCGCCGTGAAGGTCGTCCGAGCGAAAACGAAACGCTGCTCTGTCGCCTGATCGACCGTCCCATACGCCCGCTGTTTCCCAAGGGTTTCACCAATGAGGTCCAGATTATCGCCACGGTGATGTCGCTGGATCCCGAGATCGACCCGGATATCCCCGCGCTGCTGGGAGCGTCTGCGGCCTGTTCGATTTCCGGACTGCCGTTCAACGGTCCGGTGGGCGCGGCCCGCGTCGGTTACCTGGGCGGCTCCTACGTGCTC